>WRJP01000013.1 GCA_009778535.1 Propionibacteriaceae bacterium
CCAGTTATCTACATATCTACTGGTTCGTGGGATACCTACTCGTTTTTGCGCCGCTTCTTGGCAAAGCATCGTTTCCCGAACGGTCCAATGCTGCTCACTGACTGGGGGCCCACCAATACCGGCTTCTTCCGCTCTGGAACTGACCATAAGGCAAACACGCTGCAACAGATAGCCCAGACATTTCCTAACATCAGCTGGGTGTTGATTGGCGACGACGGTCAACACGACCTGGAAATCTATTCCACATTTTCACAAGGGGCACCGCACTTGGTACGCGCGATAGCTATCAGACAACTCAGCCCCACCGAACAGGTGCTGGCGCACGGCACTTTAACTCCACTCGATGAGCAGACGACAATCTCGAAGGTTGTTCCAACGGTTCTCGCCAGAGATGGACGCGGGCTGCTCGCAGGGCTGCGAACCATATTGAAAAAGCGTCCTAAAAGTGCCCCAGGTTCAGAGAGGAAATAATGGTGACGAAAACCCGCCTTGATGAGGAGTTTGAAGAACGAATCGTTGATGTTGATGTTTCGTCGGAGTTGGAATCGTCATTTCTGGAGTACGCATATTCGGTCATCTATTCCAGGGCGCTCCCAGATGCACGTGACGGTCTGAAACCGGTGCAGCGGCGCATCCTTTACACAGCCGCGCAGATGGGTCTGAAACCCGATACTTCGCATGTGAAATCAGCCCGAGTCGTTGGTCAAGTGATGGGGCAACTCCATCCCCACGGCGACGGCGCTATCTATGACGCTCTCGTACGGTTGGCGCAGCCATGGTCGCTGCGGCTGACGTTGATGGATGGACACGGCAATTTCGGTTCGCTCGATTCCGGTCCTGCCGCAATGCGGTACACCGAATGCCGGATGTCTGCGGCAGCGGTAGCTATGACAGCCGGGCTTGACCAGGAAACGGTAGATTTTCGACCGAACTATGACGGCAAAGAGAGCGAACCCTCAGTATTGCCTGCGGCTTTCCCTAACCTGTTGGTTAATGGCTCAACTGGAATTGCAGTTGGGATGGCTACGAATATCCCCCCTCACAATCTGGGCGAAGTAGTGCAAGCATTGAAATACCTCCTCGCATATCCCGATGCCAGTACTGACGATTTGATGCGTTACATTCCCGGGCCAGATTTACCGACTGGGGGGAAAATCATTGGGCTGGAAGGAATCAAAGAGGCATATGAAAGCGGCCGCGGAACTTTCAAAATCCGAGCAAACGCGCGGATAGAGCAGGTCAGTCCGCGTAGAAAAGGCATTGTTGTCACCGAATTGCCATATCAGGTTGGGCCAGAGCGAATCATGGAACAACTCAAAGCGTTGCATCTGGCCAAGAAGATTACCGGCATTTCCGATGTTAAGGACTTGACTGATCTGGCCAACGGCACCCGATTGGTGATTGAGGTGAAGAACGGCATCAACGCCGAAGCCTTGTTGGAGAAGCTGTACCAGTTGACCAAGTTGGAGGATTCTTTCGGAATCAATGCCGTCGCACTGGTCAATGGGCAGCCGACGACTATGGGGCTGAAGCAGATGCTGGAAGTGTATTTACACCACCGTATCGAAGTCACATTGCGGCGTACGGCTTTCCTGCTGCGGCAAGCCCAAGATCGGCTGCATCTGGTCGAAGGTTTACTGCTCGCCATCGTTGACATTGACGATGTGCTGGCCATCATCCGTAGCAGTGACGATGTAGCTACCGCTCGGTTGCGCTTGATGGAAGCGTTTGAACTGTCCGAGATACAAGCCAATTACATCTTGGATATGCAACTGCGGCGTTTGACAAAATTTTCACGAATCCAGCTGGAATCAGAGCGCGACAAGCTACTTACCACCATCACCGATTTGGAGCGAATTTTAGGCTCTGAAACACGCCTACATGAAGTGATCGCCGACGAACTTGACGAAATCGCCCTGACACACGGCACCGGACGCCGTACTGTACTGCTGGCAGCGGCTGGTACCCAAGTGAGCGCCGCGACACAACTGGAAATAGCAGATACCCCGTGTTGGGTATTGCTGAGTTCGGCTGGGCTGCTGGCACGTACCGAAAGCGGCGAGCCACTTCCAAGTTCGGGGCCGCGCAGCGGACATGACCTCATCACCTCAGCGATTCGCAGCACCACCAGAGGCGAGTATGGATTACTCACCAGCGCTGGGAGAGTCATCAAGGCTGCAACTATCGACCTGCACAGTGTTCCGATAACTGCCACCGCTTTGAACTTGCAGGGCGGGTCGTTGGCATCCGAATTGATCGACATGGAACCTGGGGAGCGGATTTTAGGGCTAACTACGTTGTCAGCTGACACGTATGGTTGGGCTGTTGGTACTCGAAACGGAATCGTCAAACGCACAAATCCGGAAATCCTCAGCAAGGACTTCTGGGACATAATCAAACTTGATGCTGGAGACGAAGTCGTTGGAGCCGTTGAGTTGAGTCACGACTTGGACGATTTTGTGTTCATTACCTCAGATGCGCAGTTACTGCACTTCCCAGCCAGTACGGTGCGGCCGCAGGGACGCAATGGCGGCGGTATCGCCGGTATTAATCTTGCCCGTGACGCAAAAGCCATCTTCTTTGGGGTCAGCAATCTGATCGACTCCGCAGTAGTGACCAATGCAGGTTCCTCCCAAGCCTTACCGGACATTCAGACTGGCAGCGTTAAAGTCACACCATTTGCTGCGTTTCCGGCAAAGGGACGGGCAACCAGTGGAGTGCGCTGTCATCGTTTCCTTAAAGGCGAGGACACCCTGATTCGAGCCTGGGTTGGACCAACTCCTGTCATTGCTGCCGCAGCCAGCGGTTCACCTATCGACCTGCCCGCGCCCGACACCCGCCGCGATGCCTCCGGCACTCCCACCTTTGCCTCAATAGCTGGCCTAGGTACCCGATTCCACGTCTGAGGTTCCCGCTAGTTGCCGCTGCTTGTTTGTTCTCTTTCTTGTCATTGGGCGGCGTCAGCTCAAGAACCCATTGCAACCGTAGTGAAGCTAGAACGGAGTCTGTGGGCGCTTGGTAGCAGCATTCCAATTTGAGGGTTGTTGCTCGGTTCGGCGAGCTCTACTTAAGTGTCGCACTTACGGCTCGAAGGTGTTACACTTTGGGCATGCCGACAACCTATCCGCGATACACCGTCACTGACACTGGCTCTATAGCTCAGGCGCTGGATGCTGCTCATACCCTGTGGCCGGATGTTCCGCGCGGAACAGCGCTACTTACCAAACTTGCAACATCCGGAGCGGAGGCTTTGACCCGCGACGTACAGGCCCGAATAGCTGCCGTTGATGCCTTGACGGCGTTCGGAGACGCCTATTATCCGAACTACTTAGAACAGTTACGACAGGATTGGCCAAAGTGACAGCAACCGTGCTTGATGCCAGCGTCCTTATAGCTGCCATGCATTCGCTTGATGTGCACCATCAGTCGGTATCTGCATATCTGAAGCAAGCTGTCATTGACACCACGCTGTATGTACCGGCTTTGAATCTGGCGGAAGCACTGGTAGGTCAAGTCCGCTGTGGCCGCGGAACCGAAGCTGCACAAGCAATAAAAGCTCTCGGCATTGCGGTCATAGCAGACGAGTTCATCGACCCGCTTGCGCTAGCTTCGCTGCGCGTAAATACTGGGCTGAAACTTCCTGACTGCGTACTTTTGGCTGCGGCCTTGCATTTGAATGCAAACCTGGCGACGACCGACAAAGCATTAGCGAAAGCAGCACAAAAACTCCAAATCGCACTGGCACTGTGACCATGGCCTGTAGCCATAACCGATTTTCAGCTTCTGGAAAAAACTCCTAGCGACAAAGCGCGGCGGCATCCCCATAGTAGGCCAACGTCGTCGGCGATGTACCACAGAGCGTGGCTGACAGGCGCAGCGTCGGGTCTGACGAAAGCACGGGAGCGACCCCTGGAATGCGGGCATTGGCTCCCAGCAATTGATCTATGAAAGACGGCATCGCCGGTGCGATGAACCTGGTATCGGCAGGGTTAAGTCCCATAGTGGTAGCTGCCGCACTGAACGCTTCGTTGCGTCCCATAACGGCATCAATCAACCCGTTCTTTACCGCATCGTCTCCGCTAAACAAACTCGCCCCGAAGTCGTTAGTGATCGTTTCGGTAGAAAGTTTTCTTCCCGCCGCAACGTGCGCGACGAATTTTTGATAGTCGGAAGCTATCAAATTGGTGAGCATGGCACGTTCGTCAGTGGTGAGTTTCCGGAAGGGATTGCCTGCATCCTTGCCCCAACCTTGGGTGATGTATTCCTGGGTGATTCCCCCTGACGCCGTCACCCCGCCGTTCAGCAACCCGCCATCAATGGAAGTCACCTGATCGTAGTACTCGAATGGACCCATGATCACCCCGATACTCCCTACGATTGATCCATAGTCAGCAATGATCTGATCAACGCCCGCCATCGCAAGCATTCCACCCGAAGCAGACATCCCCTGCACAATCGCTACCACTTTGTGCCCAGTCCGCTCCTGATAGCGAGTAACGGCTTCGGCTATTGCCCATGACCCGTTGATGCTGCCGCCTGGAGTATTCAGCACCAGCAACAGACCTGCTGAATCTTCTGCTTTTATTTGGTCGATGATGTCAGCGATCTCATAACCGTAAGTGCCGCCGAAACTGGTTGTGCCATCCCTGGCATCAGCCATGATAGTTCCATTGATATTGATCGCTCTAACAGTATTTGCAGCGGTGTAATCACCCCAAATGACTTCGTACCGCGCTCCAGAATCTCCCGGAACTACAGCGGCAAGAATCACCACAGCTAGCAGCGTGCTAACCATCATTCCTATCGACAGAACTGTTCCAAAGCCGATTCCAAATCCGGAGCCAGCTCCAAATCCGTAACCGAACCCCTTGCGTTTTGGAACGACCGGCGCGCTTGTGACTTGCGGTACCAAAAGTTGCGGTGCTGGAGCGGCAGCAAACTGCTCAGGTGCCACACGCCTGGGTTGCTGAGACGGAATGGAACCACTAGGAACGCCAGATTCAGTGTTCCTGGCTTCAAAAGCTTTTTCGGGGACTTCGTTCATGATGGCTCCTATCGCGCGACTGATAACAATGCTAACCCGCAATGACAACACATTCACATTTACTGCTCACTGATTTACGTTGTCTCATCGCCTGGATAAGACAGAAGGGGACAACTAGCTAAAAGAGCAGGTATATTCAAACTATGAGTTTGAGTGTGGAACAGCGCAAAACCTTGGAAGCAGAACGTGCGGATCTAGTTTCCCGTCTGGGCGAAATTGATGCCCTGCTGCGAAGTGCAACCAGTGATGTCATCCCCGACGACACCAGTTGGGTTTTGCTCAGTTCTACCGGTCTGCTGGGACGCTGGGAAAGTGCTGAAATCTCACTTACTGGCCCGAGAACAACTCATGATGTCATCACCAGCGCCATCCGCACACCCGGGATATTTGGAGTGATCACAAATCAGGGGCGAATCATCCAAGCAAAAAGCAGTGAGTTGCCCCAAGTCGCCTCCGGACTCACAACTCCAAACCTGCAAGGCGGAATTCTGGCTGGTAATTTCATCGCATTAGCTGCTGGCGAGAAAGCGCTGGCGCTGACCACCTTGACATCACAAACCTACGGATGGGCGTTGGGAACACGCAATGGCATAGTGAAACGCACCAATCCCGAAATCCCCAAGGGTGATGAACCGTTCGAGATAATCAGATTGGAAGCAGGTGATGAAGTTGTTGGCGCATGCGAGCTACAACACGAGCATCGGCAGCTAGTTTTCATCACGGACGACGGAAAGTTGCTGCACTATCCGGCCGCATCGGTACGTCCCCAGGGTAGAGCCGGTGGCGGTATCGTCGGCATAAAGCTGGAGCTGCGCACCCAGGTGGTGTTCTTCGGAGCGGGGAATCTAGCAAGCGATCTGGTGGCCACAAACGCTGGCCGCACTACTGCGATAGCGTCAGAAAGCGCGGGAAGTTTGAAAGTTACTCCGCTCGACGCATTCCCAACTAAAGGCAGAGCAACCGGCGGAGTCCGCTGTCATCGTTTCCTAAAGGGTGAGGACACACTCTATTCAGGCTGGGTTGGCGCAGCACCAGCCATTGCCGCAACGAAAACTGGCAGTCCGTCTAATCTTCCGCAAATCGACCCGCGCCGTGACGGGTCAGGAACTCCCGCCTCGCTGCGAGTTAGTGGCATTGGCAGTCGAAAGTTGGAACTCTAGGCGTCAATCCGTTCTGAATCTAAAGCGAAAGCGCCTTCGATCAGAAATTCCTTCCGGGGATCAACATCCTTACCCATGAGCTTTTCAAAAGTTGCGGCAGCGACTTCGGTTTCATCCACAGTAATCCGGCGCAGCGTACGAAACTTTGGGTTCATGGTCGTCTCGGCGAGTTGGTCAGCGTCCATCTCTCCTAGACCTTTATAGCGCTGCGGCTGCTTGAACCCTTGACCCTTCTTAGTGAGTTCAGCCAATTTGCGCTGATACTCGGCGTCGGAATAAGTGTAAATGTACTTAGACTGCCCCTTGCGCGGGTTGGTGAGTTCAAAACGGTGCAGCGGCGGGACGGCGGTGTAAACCCGACCGGCTTCGATCATTGGCCGCATATAGCGGAAGAACAGCGTGGCAAGCAGGCAACGGATATGAGCTCCATCCGAATCTGCGTCAGCCATGAAAATGACCTTCGCATAACGAGCTTGTTCAATGTCGAAGCTGCGTCCTGAACCCGCTCCAACGACCTGGATGATTGACGAACATTCGGCATTTTTTAGCATGTCAGTTACCGAGGCTTTTTGAACGTTTAGGATTTTGCCCCGGATGGGAAGCAGCGCCTGGAATTCTGAATCTCTGGCGAGTTTTGCCGTCCCCAACGCTGAATTACCTTCCACAATGAATAGCTCTGTCCGTTGGTCGTCGCTGGAACGACAATCGGCCAGCTTCGCCGGAAGCGCACTCGATTCCAGCGCATTTTTGCGGCGTTGTGCATCACGATGAACTCTGGCTTGCACTCGGGTTCTAGAAGCCGAAACTACCTTCTCCATCAGCGAACGCGCCTGGGTTCTGATGGCAGCCCGATTGGAAGTCAAAAAGTCCCCAAGCTGCTGCTCCACGATCTTGGAAACCAGTCTGGCCACTGGCGGAGTACCCAAAACTTCCTTGGTTTGACCCTCAAACTGGGGTTCTTCCATCCGAACAGTGACCACAGCGGTGAGTCCTTCAAGAATGTCCTCTTTGTTGACTTCTTCTCCGGCTTTCAAGATTCGGGTTCCGTCTAACGCCTTTGAGAAAGCCCTAGTGAGTCCGCGTTCCAGTCCGGTGATGTGGGTGCCGCCTTTGCCGGTGGCGATGGTGTTCACAAAAGAACGTACCTTCGTCTCATATCCGGTCCCCCAGCGAAGTGCGATATCGGTTTCTAGCACCCGGTCGACATCGGTGGGTGTCATCGCTCCTTGTTCGTCAAGCATCGGCACGGTTTCGGTGAAATTGGCGCTGCCTTGGATGCGAATCACTTGGGAAAGCTGCGGATCGGGAGCTAAATAGTCACAAAACTCGGTGAAACCGCCGTCATGTTTGAACGACTCATAATAGCTTTCGCCGGTGCGTTCATCACGAACGGCAATCTCCAGACCTGGCACCAAAAACGCGGTTTGCCGGGAGCGATCTAAGAGTTGCTGCAACGAATGCTGTGCATCTTTAAGAAAGATTTGGCGATCTGGCCAATACCTAATGCGCGTCCCAGTTACACCCTTGCCAGCCTTGCCAATTTTACGCAGTTGCGAACCAGCGTTGAAGACCGCGTCAGGGGTGTCAGAACTGAACACCCCAGGGACGCCACGGCGAAAACTCATTGCATGTGTTACCCCGGCGCGATCCACCTCAACATCAAGCCTGGCGCTTAACGCGTTCACTACCGAAGCGCCAACGCCATGCAACCCTCCTGCCGCGTTGTAGGAACCGCCCCCAAATTTGCTGCCAGCGTGCAGCTTCGTAAAAACAACTTCGACGCCGCTTAAACCCGTTTTTGGCTCAATATCTACCGGTATGCCTCTGGCAACGTCATGAACTTCGATGCTGCCATCTGCCAACAACCTGACATCGATCTTATTGCCGAAGCCCGCTAACGCCTCATCGACGGAGTTGTCGATGAGTTCCCACAGGCAGTGCATCAACCCGCGGGTATCAGTCGAACCGATATACATTGCAGGTCGCTTCCGTACGGCTTCCAGACCTTCCAGCACCAGCAGGTGCCTGGCCTCGTAGCCCTGGTTCGTCGCCGCAGTAGAAGTGCTCACCGCTGAAGATTATCGGGTCACGGCGACTAAATCACGGAACTAGCTCAGGTGTTGTCACTTCCTGCGGGACTAGCTAATCGATTCAGTACTCCCCTGCCAGCTTGCGCGTAGGGAATCACTGCATATGGGAGAATGGCTCATGACCAGAATTGCGGTTTTGGGAGGTTCGGGAGTCGCAGGAAAACGGATTGCTGAAATCGTTTTCCAGTATTCGGATGCCGAAGTAGTGTTGCTGGGAAGGAACTATGAAAAACTCCAGGCCGCACGCGAAGCGATACTCCAGAAATCGGATACAGCGCAGCTAGCCCCATCAAACTCACAACGTTTAGTGGCGGTGCAGGTAGGAAACAACAGACTGGATTCTGCAATAGCAGGGTCAGATTTGGTGGTTGTCGCTGCTCCGGTACTGAATCAGTTGGAATACGTTGCCGACACCGTGCTCAAAGCTGGAGCGGACTGGCTAGATATCCTGATCGACACCGAATCCAAGCAGCGAATCCTGAGCGAGATTGCTGTGCGTTACGCCAAGACAGACCAAGCGATGATTGTCGGAGCTGGGATTCATCCGGGGATGCCTGCGGTGCTTGCCAGAGCTGTTGCAGACAAATTTCAATCCTTACGCTCAGTGCAGATCAGTTTGTTGTTGGCAGCGAATTGGAGCGCGTATGAGTTCAGCGTCGAGACTGGAAAAGAATTCGGACGCGAGATTGCCGATTTCCGCACCGAAGGCTGGAAAGATGGGCGCTGGAGGCGTTTTTCGTGGAGCAGCTACGAGTCAATCGACTTTGGGTCGGTGTTTGGCAAACGTCTGTGTGTGCCAATGGCGATGACCGAAATCCATGAACTTCCACAAGCGATACCAGGCCTGCGAGATGCCCGCGTGATGATCGCCGGATTCCATCCGGTCGTTGATTATGTAGTCATGCCACTTTCCTACATTCTGCAAAAAATCCGCCCATTAACAGGCTTGGGTTTGACACTGTTCGAGGTAGGGCTAAAAACATTTCATAGACCGCCCTATGGGACTGTCATGGTTTTAGAAGCTAGTGGCGATGGTCATGATCGTATCCGGATGTCCATCACACACTCCGACGCATACGAGCTGACTTCTGCGGCCGCAGCGGCGACTGTTCTCCAATACCTGAATGGGACACTGCACAAACCTGGACTGCAACAGGCGGGAATTGCCATCGATCCGCAGCTTTTCCTCTCAGATCTGAAACAAATCGCCGGTTCGGCAATGACTATCGAAAGTCACGAGTGAGGGTAAAAGCTCGTGAGGCAACCTTTGGGGTTTCGATACACCGACGCTAACGTCGGTACTCAACCACCTTCGGTATTTCGATACACCGACGCTGGTTTCGATACGCTAGCTTGACAGCTAGCACTCAACCACCGGGTCGGCGGCAACCACCTTCGGTATTTCGATACACCGGTTTTCAACCGGAACTCAATCAGCGGGAGTAGTCGGCAGCAACCAGCCAGAGAGGCTGTCAGCCGACACTCATTTGAGAAATTTCGGCTGGAAGTTCGGGTTTTCCACCGCCGGAGGCTCCAGAACTGCCATCTTGACCGCCCATTGCGATAGCGCGGATTTCTTCCAACCCGACGACATCTACTGTCCCAAATACTGTGTAGTTTGGCGGCAACATACTTTCTTCATAAACCAAGAAGAACTGCGAGCCATTAGTATTTGGTCCAGCATTGGCCATCGCAACTGTACCCGCCGGATAGCCGGTGATGCCTGCCAGTTCGTCGGCAAAGACGTAGCCTGGCCCTCCAGTGCCAGTAGCGGTGGGGTCGCCGCACTGCAAGATATACAAGCCATTACCATCAACTAGACGATGACATTGCGTGTTGTCAAAATAGCCCTGTGAAGCCAGCGACTCGAAGGAATTTGCAGTGCATGGTGCCTGCTCCAAGTCTAAAGTTATTTCAACAGGTTTGCCATTTAACATCATTGTGACGCTGGAAGTCCCAACAGCACGCACATTCACACTCGCAGGCGGATTTACGGCCTTTGCTGCGGGTCTGGCATCTGCAACGTATTCACAGTTGACAGTTCCAGGCGCAGCAGAAGTTTGCGGCGCATCTGTCTGCTGCCCAGTAGTGGTTTCAGATTCAGCAAGCTGCGGGCTACAGCCAGAAAGGGCAAAAATACTGATGGTTAGAATAGTTAAGAGTTTTTTCACGCTTTCATCATACTAGAGGCATTCCAGACCTACGGCGTGGTTGATTCCCTCGCAGAAATCAAAGGCTACGACCGGTGATTTTGCTCGCGGTTTCGACCAGCCGACACGTACCGCGCCTGCTCAACCAACGAGTCCGGCGGGTTGCCGATCACCTCCAGGTATCCAGAGCACTTCGCCGTCGGTACTGGACGCGGCTCTGGCCAAGATAAAGAGTAGATCGGACAGACGATTCAAATAGGTCAGGACGTGCGGGTTTACAGCTCCTGGAGTAGCGCCGACGCGCCAAGCCTCACGTTCGGCTCGCCGGGTCACCGCCCGAGCACAATGCAACGCAGCGGCGGCTTGGCCACCGCCAGGAAGCACAAAGGAGCGGAGCGTTGGTAACGCCTTACCAAAATGGTCACACCAGGTTTCCAAACGCGTCACTGCTTTGCGTTCCATCCGCAGCGATTTCGGGTCGCTCCAATCGCCGGGTTTGGAAAGATCAGCACCAAGATCAAAGAGTTCATTCTGAATAACGGCCAGCACCTGGGCAATTTCTGAATCCAAATCAGACTGTGCCAGCGCCAAACCGATAAAGGAGTTTGCCTCATCGACTGCGCCATAGGCTTCTACTCTAGGATCAGTCTTTGCCGTACGTGACATGTCCCCCAGCGAAGTCTGTCCGTCATCGCCGGTCTTGGTATAGATGCGCGTCAGTTTCACCATGCAAACTACCCTAGCGGTTACTGCCGACAGCTCGTCTGCTAATTCACCAAAACGGCTGGCTACAACCCGGGAGCTTCCACTGGCGGGGCTGCGTGTAACCAACTCAGCAGTCCAGTGATTGATTCTTGTGACATGGCTAGTTCCCATTCGCGGCCATCCACCCGGCGCAACATGATGATCCGTTGTCCGCTCATCAGCAGTCCGCTCTCATCAGCTTCGGGATCACGCTGAGTCTTTGCTTCCACCGCAGCCCGATCAAAAACCTTCCGGGGACGAAAAGTGATGGCAAAAATCCTAAACCATTCCAAATATTGGCCGTTGTAGCGAGCCACTCCCAACACCCAGCCCTTACCAGAACCTGAATCTGGCAGCCGTAGACAACAATCGAAAAGGCCACCTTTGCGCGCCAACCAGCGTCGTTTAAGAAAGAGCCAACCCACAGGAACGATGATGCAAATGGCTACTATTACAGCGATGATCTCAGTTAACGGAACTATGTACTGCATCGCTGAATGGCATCCTATCGGCTTTGTTCTTGCGCCCGCTGCGATGCCCAGACTTGGACTTGCAGCCGCTGGTATCTAGTCAACGTTTCCTCATCGGCAGCTTCGGATTCAATCAGCTTTTCGAGGCTCTCCAGCTCTTTTCTAGCAGTTACGCCGTCAATTTCGGCCGCTAGCTGCGCGTATCCGGCAAGGATGGAAACCCTATTGTCTGCCACCGAAATAAAACCACCGTCGACTGCAACAAACTCTCGACCTCCGGTTTGCGTCAAGATTTCAGCAACGCAGGGAACCAGCGCGGCAAGGAACGGTTCATGGTGCGGCAAAATGCCAACATCGCCTTCAGTGGTGCGCGCGATGACGGAAAGCGCGTCGCCCTCCCATGCGAGACCTTCGGCTGCAACGACTTCTACCCGAACAGTTCCGGCCATATCAGCGTTCCTTTTGGATTTTGTCCCAGTTCTCCATGACCATCTCCATGTCTCCAACATTGAAGAATGCCTGCTCAGCAATATGGTCGACATCGCCGTTACAGATCATCTGGAAACTCTCAATGGTGTTTGCCAGCGGAACAGTTGAGCCTGGAATGTTTGTGAACTTTTCGGCCATATAGGTGCACTGCGAAAGGAATTGTTGAATCCTGCGCGCCCTGGCCACGATGATCTTGTCTTCCTCATTGAGTTCATCGATGCCCAAAATTGCGATGATGTCTTGCAATTCTTTGTTGCGCTGCAAAATCTGCTTTACCCTAATCGCCACATCGTAATGGGTCTGCCCAATAAACTGCGGGTCAAGAATCCGCGACGTTGACGTTAACGGGTCGACCGCCGGATACAGACCTCGCGAAGCGATTTCACGGCTCAACTCGGTAGTAGCGTCCAAGTGCGCGAAGGTAGTAGCCGGAGCAGGGTCGGTGTAGTCGTCTGCTGGGACGTAGATGGCCTGCATCGACGTGATGGAGTGCCCCTTAGTCGAAGTGATTCGCTCCTGCAACTGCCCCATCTCATCGGCAAGGTTCGGCTGGTATCCCACAGCCGACGGCATCCTGCCCAACAGCGTAGATACCTCCGACCCAGCTTGAGTAAAGCGGAAAATATTATCGATGAACAACAAAACGTCTTGTTTCATCTCATCGCGGAAGTATTCAGCCATCGTCAACGCCGAAAGCGCGACCCGCAGCCTCGTCCCAGGCGGCTCATCCATCTGCCCGAAAACTAACGCAGTGTCTTTCATCACACCGGCTTCGATCATCTCGTGAATCAGGTCGTTGCCTTCGCGGGTGCGCTCCCCCACTCCAGCGAACACTGAAGTGCCACCGAAATTGTGGGCAATGCGATAGATCATTTCCTGAATCAAAACGGTCTTGCCAACACCAGCGCCGCCAAACAGCCCGATCTTTCCGCCTTGCACATACGGGGTGAGGAGGTCGAGTACTTTGATGCCGGTTTCCAGCATCTGGGTCTTTGGCTCCAGTTCATCGAACGCCGGAGCTTGCCGATGAATCGGCCAGCGTTCTTTAATCTCCAAGTTGGAAATATCTTCGTTCAAACACTCGCCGATGACATTCCAGACTCGACCTTTGGTCACTTCACCAACCGGAACCGAAATGGGATGGCCGGTATTGATGACCTTCGTCCCCCGCCGCAGCCCATCGGTGGGTTTCAATGAAATGGCACGTACAGTGTTGTCGCCAATGTGCAACGCGACCTCTAAGGTAATGGTACGGGTAGCGTCGGCTTCTGCGATCTCTACCTGTAGCGCATATTCGAGATCGGGCATCGCGTCAGCGGGGAATTCGACATCAACCACAGGGCCGATGACGCGGACTACGCGACCGGACAAAAGTGTTTGAGATTCGACGGTTACAGTCATTTCCACTCCATGCCTAATTCTGTTCGGCTAACGCAGCTGCGCCGCCAACGATTTCACTTATTTCTTGCGTAATTTCGGCCTGTCTGGCCTGATTAGCTTTCCTGGTCAAACGCTCCTCAAGTTGCTGAGCGTTATCGGTGGCTGATTTCATTGCGCGCTGCTGGCTGGCCAACTGGGAAGCAGCAGATTGCAGCAGGAAGAACCAGATTCTGCTGCGTACATACAGCGGCAGTAGCAAATCCAGCACGGTTTCGGGATTGGGTTCAAACTCGTAGAGCGGCATCAGTTCGCTCGCACCTACTTCATGTACCCCTTCCACCACTTCTAGCGGCAAGATACGCCGGATTCGCGGGGTCTGGGTAAGCATGGATTCCATCCTGGTATAGATCGCCCAGATTTCGTCCACCCCTCCAGCTTCAGTGGGCTTCAAGAAATCAGCAACTAAGCGGTCGGCGATACTGCAAGCGTCCGAATAGGTTGGGGAATCAGAAAAGCCTTCCCACTGCGCCTCAATGGCTAACTGCCGGAATTTCAAATGCGAAACACCTTTACTACCAACCACGTAGCGTAGAATTTCTTTGCCTTCGTCCAGCATTCGCCGCACGGTGCGATCAGCAGCCTTTATCGCATTAGCCGAATATGCCCCGTTCATTCCGCGGTCACTGGTGATGAAAAAAACCGCGACGCGTTTGGGTTCTTCGCTAGGTTGCCTAGTCAGCGGGTGGTCGAGCTTTGAATATGTCGCTACGGCTGATACTGCTCGATTCAGTTCCCGGGTGAAAGGAACTGCACGTCCAGCAGCACGTTGGGCTTTAATGATCCGCGACGAAGCAATCAACTCCATCGCCCTGGTGATCTTCTTTGTCGCCATCACCGATTTCCGGCGTTGACGCAGCTCTCGCAGACTAGCGCCCATTGTTAGCGTCTCTTCCCTATCACGATCTGCTCGTTGGACATCGCGTCAGTCTCGATAGCCTTATTCGCATCCTCCCCAGAAAGTAATGGTTTCCCGTTGCCAGCGATGAATTGCTTCTTAAACTCATTGATGGCCTCACTTACCTCAAGCTCAATCTCGTCATTCCATTGCTGGCTTTCGGCGATTTTCGTAAGCACATCGGTATTGCGTTTGAGATACTCCAGGAGTTCTTTCTCAAACCGTAGTACGTCGGCGATAGCAACATTGTCGAACATGCCATTGGTGCCCGCCCAAACACTGACTACCTGGTCTGGAACTGCATAAGGCGAATACTGTGGCTGGCGCAACAACTCGGTCAAACGCTGGCCGCGCTCCAATTGTCGTCTGGTGGCTGCATCCAGGTCGGAAGCAAACATTGCGAACGCCTGCATGTCGCGGAATTGCGCTAACGAAATCTTCAAGGTACCAGCAACCTTTTTCATCGCTTTGACTTGCGCATCGCCGCCGACACGTGAGACAGAGATGCCGACGTCAATAGCGGGACGCTGGTTGGCGTTGAACAGATCAGATTGCAAGAAGATTTGGCCGTCCGTAATGGAGATAACGTTCGTCGGGATGTAGGCAGAAACGTCATTCTCTTTGGTCTCAATGATCGGCAGACCAGTCATCGAACCGCCGCCGAGTTCATCTGACAGCTTTGCGCAACGTTCCAGCAAGCGCGAATGCAGATAGAAAACGTCGCCTGGGTAGGCTTCGCGACCTGGAGGACGGCGCAGCAGCAGCGACATGGCTCGATACGCCTCTGCCTGTTTGGTCAGATCATCAAAAACGATCAAAACGTGATAGCCCTGGTACATCCAATGCTGACCGATGGCTGAACCGGCATAGGGGGCGATGTACTTGAAACCGGCGGGGTTTGATGCCGGCGCATGCACGATGGTGGTGTATGGCATCGCTCCAGCCTCATCTAAGGCAGTCTTCAAACTGGAGATCGTCGAACCTTTTTGCCCCACTGCCACATAGATGCAACGCACCTGCTTCTTCGGGTCGCCCGATTCCCAGTTTTCCTTCTGGTTGATGATGGCATCGATAGCGATAGCGGTCTTTCCGGTTTTCCGGTCGCCGATAATCAACTGGCGCTGTCCGCGTCCTATGGGAATCATGGCGTCGATGGCCTTGATTCCAGTTTGCAACGGCTCTTTCACTGACTGGCGGTCCATCACACCAGCGGCCTGCAATTCGAGCTTTCGGAGCCCGTCAATGCCTTTGATCTCGCCCAGTCCGTCAATAGGATTCCCCATCGCATCGACGACGCGTCCCAGATATCCGTCCCCAACTGGCACGCTCAGCACCTCATTGGTGCGCTTGACGATTGAACCTTCCTCGATGCCATCAGAGTCCCCAAGCACGACGACGCCAATTTCACGTTCATCTAAGTTCAAAGCAATCCCGAGCACCCCATTGGAAAATTCGAGCAACTCGTTCGCCATCGTAGAGGGAAGTCCTGCAACTCTGGCGATTCCGTCGCCGGAGGTGATCACGGTGCCGATCTCCTCGCGGGTTGCATTACCCGGATCGAAGCTGGAAACGAACCGGTTGAGAGCGTCCTGGATTTCTTCGGGACGTATGGTCAGTTCTGTCATTAACTTGCCTTCTTCTTCGTTTCAGTTAATAGTCTTTTTCGCTGTGTTCAGCCGCTCCAACACAGTTCCATCAATTTCTTCATCACCGATTCTGACGAGAACCCCGCCCAGCACATTCTCATCGACGCTGACTTGCAGGCTTAGCGGTTTCCCGAATTGTTTCGTCAAAATTTCTGTCATCCGCATCCGCTGCTCCACGGTGAGCGGACGAGCCACTTTCACCAGCGCCACCGTCTTATCTTGAAGTTCGGCAGCTATTTGCAGCATTGATGCCCAAGCCATTTCAACCGTGCGCACTTTGAGCAGCAACCCGCGTTGCGCAAGGTTCAGCGTGATCGGGTGTACTTTCCCATCCAAAAGGTCGGCTATCAGACGCTGCCTGGCCGCTACGTCGACTGTTCGGTCAGCTAGCGCCTCCTGGAGCTCCCGATCACCGGCGACTAGCCGCGAGAAGCGAAATAGTTCATCTGCTACCTGGTCGAGCTTGCCATCGGCTTGGGCGCTGATGCATGCCGCACGGACTCCTTGGCGTTCCAACGCCGCTACGAGCTCAGCCGCGGATACCCAATGTAACTTCGCGGCGGCGACCACAATCTCGCTGGCGTGAACTAAGTGTGTGCCAAATACGCCTGCCGCCAGTTGTGCTCTGGCCGCATCATCAGTATTCAGGTCAGCTAAGCCATTGCGCAGCCTGGGCTGTTTATCCAACAAATCCACCACCGCGAACAGTTCAAACGCCAACTCGGCGTTTGAATCACACTGCCCGGTGACAGCATCAAGCTGATCCTGACGGGCTAACGCTGCGGTATTCATGGTTTACCTACTTAGCGTCCGCGGATTGGGCTTCAAGTTCGTCCAAGAAGCGGTCAACGCTGCGCTTGGCACGTTGGTCGTCTTCTAAAGATTCGCCAACTATCTTGCCGGCAAGTTCAGTAGCTAAACCGCCGATTTCCTTGCGCAGCGAACGCATGACCTGTGATCTGTCTGCCTCAATCTGGGCTTTCGCAGTTTCGATCAGGCGTTGTGACTCCGCAGTCGCCTGCGCTTTCATCTCGGCAGCGATCTCCCCCGCCTGAGCCTTAGCGTCTTCACGAATCTTGGCGGCCTCGGCACGCGCGGTCGCGAGTTGAGCTTGATACTCCTCCAACGCGGCGCTTGCTTGCTGCTGGGCAATTTCAGCCTTCTCTAGACCACCGCTGATCGCTTCGGTACGCGCAGTGTAGGTCTTCTCAAAGATCGGCATGATCTTAGTGGCGACCACGAACCAGATAATCCCGAACAGCGCAACTCCGACGACGAGTTCAGAGATGTGCTCAGGCAGTAGCGGCCCAAGACCTTCCAGGGGCAACATGGCAGGCTTCACGACAAGACGAACGCCAAAGCGATCGCAATAATGGCGAGAGCTTCAACCACGGCGAATCCGATGATGGCCGTTCCCATCATGGCGCTGCGAGCCTCGGGCTGACGCGCGGTACCGTTTATGACTGAGGAGAAGATCCATGCCACGCCGAGCGCTGGGCCTATGGTTGCCAGTGCGTACCCAAGCATGTTGAATGAGCCGTTTATCTCCAAGATGGTTAGCATTAGTTTTCCTTCCGGATGGTTTTATTTTGTGTAGTCACGATTAGTGTTCCTCAGCGATTGCCGAGTGGACGTACTGCGCGGTTAGCACAGTGAAGATATATGCCTGTAACGCCCCGATGAAAATCTCTAGGGCGAATATGGCGAAGCTGAAAGCGATGGAGACCGCTCCAGACAGGTTGTAGAACCAGTTGTCTTTTTGCTCCAGCAGCCAGGTGCCGCCCAGTACGAATACCAAGATGACTAAGTGTCCGGCGAAAAGGTTGGCAAAAAGTCGCAGCGCGAGTGTGAAGGGACGCACGATGAAGTTCGACAGCACTTCTAGCGGGATAATCAGCCAGGTGACGTACCAAGGCACTCCTGGGGGCAGCACCATTTTCTTTATGTACTTCCCAAAGCCATATTTTCGGATACCTACGGCGTTGTAGAGCACGAAGGTGCATAGCGCCAGACCGTAGGCGAAGCCGATCTTTGAGAAGGTTGGGAACATGAAGACGAAGAATTCACCAAAAAGGTTGTTAACCAAAATGAAACTGAACAACGCCACCAAATAGGGGGTGTATTTGCGGAATTCGTGACCCAGGATGTCTTTGGAGACTCCGTTGCGGACGAAATCGTAGACCCACTCTCCGATGAACTGTCGTTTACCTGGGACGATCTTGTGATTGTGTGCGACGAAAAGCCAGAATCCGATGACCACCAGCGTCGCTATCACTGCCTGAGCGACGTGGTTGGTGAGCCAGGCATCCGTCCAGGTTGGCACGAAATCGGCACAGTGGGCTGGAATAGCTTCACCGTGTGCATGGCACTGTATCCAACCGTCACTAGGAAATAGCGGACGCGAGTTGAAACTCTCGGTGCTTGGGGGGACAAAATCACCTTCCAGCAGAACCAAGAAGCCATCGCTCGGCTGCATCCTGGCTCCCTTCTGATGTATCGCTACATCTGTCCGTACTTCTTGATCACTAGATAGATACCAGCTACCGTACCGATAATCAGTCCGATAGGCATACAAAATCCAGTATTCAATAAGAAATCTAAACCCCAGCCGAGTGCGCCGTAGAAGACTATCCCAGAAATTAGAATAGCAAGTACGCGCATGCCTGCGTCTAAACCATCTTGTTGCGTCTTGTTGTGCCCGATGCTATCAGGCAAATCTTCGTGATTTCCCGAACTTGGCGCAGATGGACTAGTCATGTGTCGGCGCCGGTTCACTTGGCGGGTCGAAACGTGGTATCCGCAGCTTCGAGAACATCCAAAATTCGGCTCCCAGCCAGCCCACGACTGTGACGAAAGTGGTAGTTATTGCAGCTACCGGACGGATGAAATCGAATCGTTCCAGATTGTTCAGCGCTAGCAGCAGCAGGACTCCCAAGATAGTAACGCGGGCGACGTAGCTTGCCAAAGCTGTAATCAAGACGACACGCGGGTCAGCATCGGCGACAATCACCTGCACTGCTTGTCCGATAGTGAAGAACAGTAAGGTCAGCGCCGCAAAGATGGCGGCGGTTGCTGCTCCTGGGGCTTGAAGCCATATTCCGAAAACCACGATGCAACAGATTGCACTGATATGCCCGCCGACAAGACCTGCCCACAGCAGTTGCCGTGTCCGCAGCGCATGTTGACTGACCGTCGTCGTGGCATTAGATGTTGGCTCAGGTTTGGATTTCAATAACCTCACCCAATTCCTTGGCACTGACCACTCCTGACCGCAAGATTTTGGGCGTGGCACCTGTCATGTCGAGGATAGTTGACGGCTCTGACCCGGGCGTCGCGTCAAAATCGAGATAGAGCGGCACCTGCTCACCGAACTGTGCGACGGCGGCTGCATTGGTAGTAGCTGGCGGGTTGCCGCTGATATTTGCCGAACTCACTGCCAGCGGGCCGGTTATGCGCAGTAGATCGCAGGTGAAGCGGTGAGCCGGTACCCGCAGCGCTATCGTCGCCGACTTGGGCGCGAAGGCTGCTAGTGCGGGATGGGTTTTGACGATCACGGTCAACCCTCCAGGCCAAAACCTCTCGGTGACCGCTTCCAGCGGCTGGGATATTTCGGCTGCCAGGGCAAACATCGTTCGCGCGTCAGCTATCAGAATCGGGGGCGGCATATCTTTGCCGCGGCGTTTCGTGTCGAGCAGGTGTTGTACCGCATCTGGATTGAACGGATTGGCAGCTATCCCGTAGACCGTATCTGTTGGCAGCACGACGCAGCCGCCGTCTCGTATCACGTTCAGCGCAGCAAGAATCGCTGTTTGTGGGTTCGCGGTGGCGTCTATGATGCGCGGCATGTAGTCATTTTCGCACCTTGGGCACCGATTCTTCGCATCGGTGTCCTGGTTGATCATTGCGAATCGCGCAGACGAAGCGCGGGCGACCGGTCAAGTCCAGGTGCGATTCGGCTGTCGTGAAAGCTTGGCTCGCGTGCAAGAGTGCCCTTGTCGCTTCGGCGTTTCGTGCGTC
This sequence comes from Propionibacteriaceae bacterium, assembly GCA_009778535.1. Taxonomy (GTDB): domain Bacteria; phylum Actinomycetota; class Actinomycetes; order Propionibacteriales; family Propionibacteriaceae; genus Propionicimonas. Next base: position 20,146 of record WRJP01000013.1, read on the forward strand.
ATGTTCAAAACACAGTGCCCCGCCGCCGCGCAGCAGTCGTTTGGCTGTGTTAATAACTGTTTTTGCGT
>WRJP01000014.1 GCA_009778535.1 Propionibacteriaceae bacterium
TTGTATAGGTTGAATCGAGACCATGCCCTGACCCCGGTCGTCTTGGCTGCTGTTCGAGTGCGCGCCGAGGTAAACAATAGACTGGCTGAGGAATCGGGCAATCTAGCTCCGAAACCGCTTAGTGTCGCCATATTCGGTTCGGTGGCTCGTGGAGATGCGACGGCAGACAGCGATCTCGACCTCCTAATCATCGCCACGGATGAACTTGATCCCGAGAGCGATGCCTGGACTGGGCAAGTTGACGATCTCGAACAACGGACGCGGCTATGGATCGGGAATCCACTTCAAACCACAACTGTGACCAAAACTCAACTCGCTGCCATGGCAAGCTCGGGAGCTCAAATCGTTGACGAGTGGGATCGTGACGTCTGCACCATCATGGGGCAGGATGCCCGCGGCTTGATCCGCTCGGCTCAGAAGAAGGTGTTGTGAGCCCAAAGAAACACCGCACTAGCATTGGCGGACTACCTGAAGGTCGGCGACGTCTTAGCATCGCAGAGCAATATCTCATGCTCGCCACGATGCTTGCCGATGATCCGTCAGACGGAGCTATCAATGCGTGCATTGGCAACTGTGTGCTCGCCGGGATTGCAGCCGCTGATGCCCTTTGTTACGCGCGGCTTGGCGAGCGCTATTCCGGCCCGGATCACGATCAGGCGGCCGACATCTTAGATCGCGTCAGCAAGGAGTACGGCAGTGCGCTGCGCTCACTCACCCGGTTAAAGACGAAGTCACAATACGGCGACGAGTGGCTTGTCGACTCTACAAGGAAAGCCGCCTTACGCAATGCTGGCTTCCTCGTTCACGAAGCCGAAGCCTCGCTCCGCTGACGAAACTAAAATGAGAATGTGTTTGCTGGGAGATTATCAAAGCCATACCGAATAGTGGACTTTTCGTACTGAATGCTCCATGTGACAAAATCAGACCGTCCCCCTGACAACACCCCTGACACATGTGACAAAATCAGACCGTCCCCCTGACAACACATAAGGGGCAACCATGCACCATATACGTGTTATGAAATCCGTATTTCCCAAAAATCTTGTGGCTCATCACCTTGACAAACGTCGATATATAGACGATCATCGATATATCGTATTGCTGTACCAACCAAGAAAGGGGAAGCATTATGTCGACACCTGTTGATGTTCTCGAGCAAGTTCGTGCCCGGTATGCCCAGGCAGCTAAGGCTGTTCAGGGCGGTGCGATTAACACTGAACTGAACGCTGCCTCTCAGGGCGCGGGCGACTGCTGCGCTGGCAGTTCATGTTGCGGCGGGGAGGCTGTGGTGGTGGAACAATCCTTCGGAGCTGGACTGTACGCAGCTGACGAGAAAGCACAGTTACCTGTAACTGCGGTCGCAGCAAGCCTGGGATGTGGAAACCCGCTAGCGGTCGCCGAGTTGCGGGTCGGAGAAACAGTTTTAGACCTTGGCTCAGGTGGCGGCATTGACGTGCTGCTTTCAGCTCGTCGAGTTGGCTCAACCGGTTTTGCCTACGGCGTTGATATGACCGATGAGATGCTGGAACTGGCTCGCGCTAACGCTGCGAAGGCTGGAATATCCAATGTTGAGTTCCTCAAGGGAACTATTGAGGATGTTCCCCTGCCCGATGGTTGCGTGGACGTGGTGATCTCCAACTGCGTCATCAATCTCTCAGTTGACAAACCGAAGGTGTTTGCCGACATGTTTCGGGTTCTAGTACCCGGTGGTCGGATCGGTATTTCTGATGTCGTGGCCGAAGACCACCTGAGTGCTAATGACCGGGCTGAACGTGGTTCTTACGTTGGTTGTATCGCTGGGGCAATGTCACGGCAGGAATATCTCGCAAGCCTTGCTGCTGCCGGGTTTGTTGATGCGTCGGTGGAGTTCACCCACGAAGCTGCGCCTCAAATGCACGGCGCAATCATCCGAGCCACAAAGCCCGCAATCTGACGAAAGGACACCATGATGTTCTACGAGGTTTGCCTCTACGAAGCCAGAGTTGATCGCCAAGACGAAATTGAAGCCCTCATGAAGGAAGTGGCCGAGTTCTATCGCAGCCAGCCAGGAGTGATTGACGTCAGATACATCAAGCGCACTCACCGTCAAGACAGCTTCCAAGCGGTTAAAGAAGGTGAACTTCCGATCAGGTTGACCCGCTACGTAGGCAAAGTCACTTATGTGCTGTTCTGGACACTTGAGAGCGCGCAAGCACACGCAGCCTTGTGCAAGCCAGCGTTAGAGAAGTTCTACAAACGCTGGAACCGTTGCCTGACGACGATGCCGAAGATCATTCTCGGCGAGGAAGTTGCCTAGCACAACGCGAGGATGCGCACCACGGGACGTACCTTTTATGTTACTGCGTTCTGACAAGCTGCCCAGGTCTAGAAAGCCCCGGGTTTGATGACAATCAACCTAGATGACGATGCGCCTCGAATGGCTGCAACGTCGATACGTCTGTCGAGGGTGACCAGGTATCCATCATGATGGATGGCCAATCCGAGAAGGTAGGTATCGGTGACCTGCCCAGAGGTAAGCAGGTGGGCGTCATTGATGATGGTGTTGTCAATGACGGTAATGTTGTCAGGCCAGAAGCTGTGCGCCGCATGGGAACAGGCACACCGCATGATCTCCACAGCGTCAGCCACCGTGATCGGTTGCGGATAGGAAGAATGTGACACGATACGAACGAACCCATTCTCAGTGATGGGACAAGTGGCCCAGCCATCAGCAGCATGATCACGGAACCAGCTAGCCGCAATGGCATGGAATGTGTGGGCGGGATCGAGCAGAGCAATCAGAACGTTAGTGTCAAGAAGAGCGATCACAGGAACAACTCGTCCCTTAGGCGGTTGACATCAGCGTTCGTAACCGTGGTGTCCCGGCGCGGTAAAAGCATCAACCCCTGGTCGATCAGCCAATCATCATCCTTACTGATAGGCGTACGCTGCGTCGATTTCAAACCGGCCCGGGCCCAATTAGAGATCACCTCGCCTATCGTACGTCCTTCAACACTGGCGTGATCACGCGCAGCCAAGAACACATCTTCGTGTATCGTCAATGTTGTCCTCATGCATCAGATTCTAGCATCAGATGTCGTGAAGTTTCCGTCGAGCGACTAGGCAACCAAATGCACCTAATATTACGAAAGTCTGGGTTCGCGTTCAGCTAGTGTTTGGCTTCCGCCTGAGTCGATCAATAATCCCTAATTTGGTTACGGAACCAGTACGGCGCGCCCCATCACCTTTCCTTCATGGAGGCGGTGGTACGCTTCAACGCCATCGTCAAGGTTGTACTTCTCGGTGTGAATCTTGATGGCACCGCGCTGCGCCAGCGCGACAACATCGTAAAGATCAGTACGGGTACCCCAATATGGTGAGAACACCTGGCATTCAAATGGGGTGGCTCCAAAACCCACATTGGCTAGGCCGCCACCAATCCCAACGATGTTCCAGTCTCCACGTACCCGCGTCATCTGGACACCAAGATCGATGGTGGCTTGATTGCCAACAAAGTCGAAGACCACTTCAGCGCCATGCCCGTGGGTAATGTCCTTGACCTTGCCAGGGGCGTCCTTGTCTGACTTGAAGCAGAAATCGGCACCGAGCTTCTTGGCAAGACTGAGGTGTTCATCGGAAATATCCAACGCGACGACTTCTGCCGGAGTCAGATGTTTGATCAACTGTATGGCGATATGACCTAGCCCGCCAACGCCGATGACAACAGCTACCGAGTTTGCGTCCAACTTTGAGCGGGAATGCTGTAGTGCGTGGTAGGGAGTCAGCGCGGCATCTGTTAAAGGTGCGGCTGTGACCGGATCAAGATCGCCAATAGGAACGCAGTATCGAGCGCGGTCGACCAGCATGTATTCGGCGCAGCCACCATCGTGACCCAGCCCAGGAGGGGTGATGTTAAGCGCGGCCGCGTTGTAACAATAATTCTCGTACCCAGTTGAGCACATCCGACAACGCCCGCAGCCACCTGGTCCGTAAACCATTACATTCTCGCCCATCGTCACCAGCGGGCGAGCGCCCTCACCGGCGTCCACGATTGTGCCGACACATTCATGCCCCAGCGTCATAGGAAGCGGATAGTTGTTGGCCACGGCGTAGTGTTCCATCACAGCGATGTCGGAATGACACAGGCCTGCGGCCGTAACTTTTAGCAGAACCTGTCCAGGGCCTGGCGTTGGTTCGGGAATGTCGCGTAGTTCTGGGAACTTCTTCGGCTCTATCAGTTGTATAGCTCTCATATTGTCTCCTTGGCTTAGCATTCAGCAGTATCCGGATGTCTTGGGCACAACTGTATCCGCGTCTAAGAGCGCCCGCAGCTAGTTTTCCGAAGTCGTTGATCGGATTGTGAATAGCTCTCAACAAGGCGGACTAGGCGGTTTTCACGCAGCCGATGAGAGTGTAGCCGTAGGCCGAGTCTTCTGACTGTAAGAACCGTAGGGTGTAATCGTCAATGTGTTCACCTGCTTGACGGTCTCCTTGCGTCAATACGATTCGATACAGGGCAGCAGCCACTTCAAATTGACCCTCACCAACATAGGAAGCGCTAAGCGCAGACATTTCAAAGTCCGTATCTCCCTGGTCGGAAACGGCATAGGTATAGTCTCCGGCTTCGTTTAACGTCAGAAACGTTTCAGCGGGCGGGTCAATGAGTTCGGGATAGTCGCCGATATATTGCCGCAGTAGATAGAACATTTCTGCTGGCGTTATTGCGGACATGTACGTTTCTTCATCGAAGTCAGGCTGAATCTGCGCATCGTACAGTTCATAGTTCAAAAACTCGTATAGGAACGCATCTGCGAAATAACGATCAACGTCTATCCCGCGCGCTGCATCAAATTCGGCTGCGAACGCAAAACCTACGACCAACCCAGCGGCATAGATCAGCGGCTGCACCTCGTCCACCGAAAAATCCGGAATCTGCACAGTTTGAGTTGGAGTTTCAGTCGGGGACGTTTCCGGAACCGACGTTGGCACAAAAGTTGGGGTGGATTCTTCTGTTTGCTGCGGGCTCAGTGTTGGGGAACATGCGCCAAATAGCAAAGCCAAACTCATGCACACTACAAATGTCATTACCGACTTCATAATGACTCCGACAGCCACGCTATCCAGTCCGCTACGCCTTCACCGGTCTTTGCAGAGGTATGAATTACCTCGACATTCGGATTCACCGCCTTGAGATTGGCTAGGAAAAGCGCCACATCGAAATCCAGATACGGCAACAAATCCACCTTATTTATGACGACCGCATCTACGCTGCGAAACATGACGGGGTACTTCAGCGGTTTATCTTCGCCTTCGGTTACCGAAGCGATCATCGCCCTTCGATGAGCGCCGACATCGAACTCTGCTGGGCAAACCAAATTTCCCACGTTCTCAATCAAGACCAGATCGAGGGCTTCCAGATCGAGGGATTCCATTGCGTGGGCTACCATGGGCGCATCTAGGTGACATTCACCGCCGAAACCATCGCCGGTGTTCAACAACGAAATCTGAGCTCCCAAACCGCGCAGCCTTTCGGCATCAATCGCGGTTTCAATGTCGCCTTCGATAATGCCACAACGCACCTTTGATTCGAACTCAGTCAGCGTCCTAGCTAGCAGGGTCGTTTTGCCGGAGCCAGGAGAACTCATCAGGTTGACAGCGACGACACCAGCCGCGTCGAATTTAGCTCTATTAGCTGCTGCCGCCTGATCGTTTTCGTCAAAAATGCGTTCCAACACTTCGATACGTTCACTGCCCGTCACATACCTGGAATGGTCGCCGATCTGTTCGGTTCTAGCAGCTTCGTGGCAGTGGTGCTTGCCAATGTCGTCATGCGAATGCGGGTGCGAACCCGGAGCGTCGTGATCGTGTCCGTGTTCGTCGTGGTCGTGGGAATGCACTGTGCCATCGTCGTGGCGGTGAAAACGTCCCATCTTATTTCTCCAACTGTAAAGCCGTTACCATGAATTCTTCTCCGCTGCTGGTCTGCACATTGGTACCAGCACAGAATCCACAACTAAGTATAGGAAGATCAGTGAGCGTGGTGTCGGTGCCGCAATCATTGCAAACGATAACTGCTGGGATTGGATGTATTTCCAATCGGGAATTCTGAAGCTCACTACCGTCGCACAACAGTTTCCAGCACTGTTCCAAGGTAGACGGAACAACTTGGCGCAGTTGGCCAACCGCAAGCTCGACGACCCGCACCGGCCGCCCAGCAGCCGCGCGCTCAACGATTTTTTTTATCGAACGACACAAAGCCAATTCATGCATTGCTCACCTACCCTGAGTTCAGAATAGACTGCTGGTACCCATGATACGAAAACTGTTGACCCTTACCGGGGTAGTTCAAGGAGTTGGCTTCCGGCCTAACGTTGCCCGAATCGCCAGCCAATACGACGTATCTGGCCTTTGTGGAAATGACGACATGTCGGTTTTCGTCGAAGCACAAGGGGAACCTTCCCAGGTTCGCGCCTTCTTCGACGCTATCTGCGCCGACCTGCCGCCGCTAGCGACGATCACCTCACGCCGCGAAACTGAGCTAGCTACTATCGGTGGTGAACAAGAGTTTCGTATTGTCGCTTCGCGCCGCAGCGCCGGAGCGATCACCTTAATTCCAGCCGACACTGCGACCTGTCCCGATTGTGTCGCCGATATCGCCGACCCAACAAACCGGCGCTACCGTTACCCCTTCACCACCTGCACAAATTGCGGGCCCAGACTATCCATCATCTGCGACGTACCCTACGACCGTCCACTAACAACGATGGCAGAGTTTGCCATGTGCCCTTCCTGTCAACGCGAATACTCCGATCCCAGCGACCGTCGCTACCACGCCCAGCCAATCTCATGCTTTGACTGCGGCCCCGACCTGTGGCTCGAATATCCCAACCCAGACCTGAGCCCAGAAGCAGACGAGTCGCCCACCCGCTACCAGGACAGCCGCGCGCGTTTCGAGAACGTAATCGCCGAAGCTACCGGTTTACTGCATGCGGGGAAAATCCTGGCAGTGAAGGGTATCGGCGGTTTTACACTGATATGTGACGCCCGAAATCCGCAAGCGGTCGAAACCCTACGTGCCCGCAAACGCCGTCTGGGCAAACCGCTGGCAGTGATGGCAGGGTCAGTCGCGGCAGCAAGGAGTATCGCCGACCTGTCGAAAGCCCAGCTTCAAGCGCTAACGAGTCCTGCTGCCCCCATAGTGCTAGCGCCGATGGCAAAAACTTACGATCTCGCCGACCAGGTCGCACCCGGGTTGGGCGATGTCGGGGTAATGGCGCCGTATACGCCGTTGCATCGCCTCCTGCTTGCTGTCCATGACATTGTGGTGGCGACCAGCGCCAACTCGTCGTCACTGCCGCTGACCTATCGCAATGACGAGGCGCGCGCGCTGCTGTCAAACGTCGTTGACGCTTTCCTCATGCACGATCGCGGCATCCACGTTCCGGTTGAGGACTCCGTAGTGATCGCCGCAGACAAAAAGACCTTACCGATTAGGCGTAGCCGGGGTTTTGCACCACTGCCAGTTCAACTGGGAGGCTCAGATCGCTGTGTGCTAGCGGTCGGAGCTGAGTTGAAGAACACCTTCGCGCTCACCCGCGACCAGCTGGCATTCATGAGTGCCCACATTGGGGACATGGGCTCGCTGGAAACCCAAACTGCTTTTGAAAAGAGCGTGGCGCAAATGATGACAGCACATCGCCGTACTCCAGAACTGGTCGTCACGGATATGCATCCCGGATATGCGACCCGTGCTTGGGGGCAGCGTTATGCCGAACGTATCGGGATACCTGTCTTGGAAATCCAGCATCATCATGCCCATGCGCTCAGCCTGCTCGCCGAAAGCCGCGAGCTAACCACACCTATGACTTGCATCGTTCTCGACGGCACTGGATATGGCACTGATAAAACGATCTGGGGCGGTGAGATATTACGCTTAGGCGAGAACCCGCTGGAATTTGAAAGGTGCTGGCATTTGCCCGGCTTTTGGCTACCTGGGGGAGATTCGGCGATACGTTCGGTCTGGAAGTCGGCGGCGGGGCTGGCCTGGGAACACGACATTGACGTAAGTCAGCTACCCGCATTCAAACACAGTCGAAATGATGCCGAACCAGGCGCTGCTGGCAGCGACGAATGGGATTTGGTGCAGTCACAATTGGAAAACCAAGTAGGAGTAACCCGCACCACTAGCACCGGACGCCTCTTTGACGGCGTGGCTTCGCTACTTGGGGTCTGCCAACGTGCGACCTATGAAGCTCAAGCTGCGATGGAGTTGGAAGCTGTGGCACGACGCTGTAGCCATGATCACCACCTCGAAATATCCACACTGCCCGAACTCATGACTTTGTTAATATCTGGAATCTATGACGGACGACCCACCGCTTGTTTGGCTCGAAGTTTCCACAATGGTTTGGCGCAAGTGCTGACGGCGGCACTATTGAGCGTCCAGGAGAGTCCTGCTGTGATTGGCCTGACCGGAGGGGTTTTTGCTAACCGGTTGCTGTCTAGCCAACTGCAACAAATCCTTACCGATGCCAGGTATCAGGTGCGCCAGCATCAGATTGTTCCGGCCAATGACGGCGGTTTGGCTTTGGGACAGGCGCTCGCTGGAGTTTTGAGGCGGTAGGGTGAATGAAATGAAAGCCCCTGAAGTACCTTTGGGCGCTACCGACCATATTCCGCGTCGTAGCCAGTTCAACGACGAGACGATCACGCTCGCACACGGGGCAGGCGGGAAGGCCAGCGCCGCCCTGATCGAGGCGGTGTTCATCAATGCCTTCGGTGCCCCAGATGTCACAGCATTGACTGACAGCGCTATCTTGAGTGTTCCTGCTGGGCGCATCGGATTTTCAACTGACTCCTACGTGGTCAACCCGATCCGTTTCCCAGGTGCGAGCATAGGTGATTTGGCAGTCAACGGGACAGTCAACGACTTGGCAGTGTGTGGCGCTCGTCCACTTTGGCTGTCGGCGGCATTCATCATCGAGGAGGGCTTTGAAGTTGCCGAGTTGCGGCAGATCGTGGCAGATATGCGTATTGCTGCCGAACGCGCTGGAGTCCAGATCGTCACCGGCGACACCAAAGTCGTACCGCGAAATGCCTGCGACCGTATCTTCATCACCACTGCTGGGGTTGGTCTAATCCTCCCCGAGCGAGTCTTGGGAGCCACACGGGTGATCGAAGGTGACAAGATCATCCTTTCCGGTGCCATAGCCGCACATGGCATGGCGGTCATGATCGCACGCGGCAACCTGGCCATAAACGCCCCGATCTCCTCAGATTCCGCGCCCATTAACGAGCTGGTAGAAGCCATGTATAGTGCAGTCGAACCCGGCAGCATCCGGTGGATGCGGGATGCTACCCGCGGCGGGTTGGGCACCGTCATGAATGAATTAGCGGGCGATTCCAAGTGGGGAATCTTGCTGGACGACGAGGCTATTCCGATAGCTGAGCCCGTACGCGGAGCCTGTGAGATGCTCGGCATAGACCCGCTGTATGTGGCCAATGAAGGCTGTTTCGTCACGGTGGTTGCCCAAGAAAATGCCGAACAAGCCGTTGCTGCGCTACGCGCGGGTGGCGCAACCCAAGCTGGCGTCATTGGGGAAATAGTGTCGCAACTGCCCCAGGTGGTGGCTATCCGCAATGGATTTGGCGGAACCCGTCTGGTTGATACGCTCGTAGGTGACCCGCTACCGAGAATCTGCTAAGTGAGGAACTATGTGTTTGGGAATACCTGGCGAGATCGTCGCGCTAGTCGGTAACGATTTAGCTACCGTTTCGGTGAACGGCGTTGAACGCGACGTCAATGTTGGGCTGCTCGGTGACGAGCCGGTTAGCATCGGCGACTGGGTGCTCGTCCATGTGGGCTTCGCGCTGTCGAAGATAGATAAAGATGAAGCCGAAGCAACTCTCGACCAGATCAAAAAACTCGGACAAATCGGAACTGACGAGTTGGATGCGTTCAAAGAAACCGCAATCAGATGAAATACGTTGACGAGTTCCGTGACCCAACGGCTGCGAAAGAGCTGATTGCAAACATCGCCGCGTTAGCTAAGAACTTGCCACGCACCCTGCGCTTCATGGAGGTCTGCGGTGGCCACACTCACACCATCTACCGGCACGGGCTGGAGTATCTGCTGCCGAAATCGGTGGAGTTCATCCACGGTCCGGGATGCCCGGTGTGTGTGATACCTGCCGGACGAGTCGACGACGCGATTTGGCTGGCCAACCAGCCAAATGTGATTTTCACCACCTTTGGCGACATGATGCGAGTTCCGGGCAGTAGCGGAAACATGTTGGCGGCCAAGGCTCGCGGTGCCGATATTCGTTTCATATATTCCCCGTTGGATGCACTCAAAATCGCTCAAGATAATCCGACCAACCAGATCGTTTTCTTTGCACTCGGCTTCGAGACGACCGCACCCGCTACTGCAATTGCGATCGCCCAAGCCAAGACTGGTGGCGTGAAAAACTTTTCGGTGTTCTGTAACCATGTGCTGATAAATCCGCCGCTGCGAACGATTTTGGATGCCGAAAATGTCCAAATCGACGGTTTCATTGGCCCTGGACATGTGGCCACGGTGGTGGGTTCGCAGCACTTCGAGTTCATCCCTACCGAATATCAGCTTCCGATCATCGTCACCGGATTCGAGCCGCTGGACATCCTGCAAAGTGTGAATATGCTGCTCACTCAATATGTCGAAGGTCGTTGCCAGGTTGAGAATCAGTATTCACGCGTGGTGCGCAAATCGGGCAATCGGGAAGCACTGCGACTGCTGGAGCATGTTTTCACTACTCGGGAGAGCTTTGAATGGAGGGGCTTGGGCGCTATCGGCAACTCGGGTTACCGGTTAGCTGACGATTATGGAGAATTCGATGCTGAAGTGCGCTTCGAGCTTCCTGCGGCCGAAGTAAAAGACCATCCAGCTTGCCAATGTGGTCTTGTGCTAACCGGTCAACTTAAACCCGCTGAATGCCAAGTTTTCGGGTCGGGTTGCACTCCCGAGAATCCCATCGGCACCTGTATGGTTTCCCCTGAAGGCGCCTGTGCGGCTTACTACACTTTCGGTCGCCTGGCCAGACCGACCGCCGACTAGCTGTACGTGCCGCCATACAATCAGCAAAGTAGCCTAGACAGAAGGAGAAGTTGATGACTCGGACACTTGACGAGTTGATTCAGGTGGATGATCCAGCTTGGACTCAGATTGAACAATGGGTGACAGCGTCCCCAAACGTTGTCCAAATTCTTCCCTGCTTACCTAGCGAAGGCGAGAATACGCTCTACCGCCTACAAGTAACGGCTCACTCAATGCTAGGTGGCGTGGCGCTTAATTGTGGTGCAATGACCATCGACTCCGGCTGGGTGAAAGTATTAGGTGCTGGCGTACCGGGACTACCGGGTGTGGCACAAGTTAACGGTTTTCCACAGCAGCCCGGCGAGGCACCTCCTGCCATGGCGGGTATGATCGTCGCCATTGATGCAATTGGTGGGCAGTTTGCCATAGACGGCGGCGGAATAGGCGACAATCCAGGCGAAGTCTGCTACTGGGATCCCAGCGCGCTGGCCTGGGTCGGACTTGGTGCCGGACACTCGGAATTCGTCGGGTGGTTACTATGCGAAGATCACACTGATTTCTACCAAGACCTGCGGTGGGACGGTTGGGACTCAGTCGTAGATAGCTTGGACATTGGAGAGGGCATTAACGTTTGGCCGCCGCCTTGGAGCAAGGAGTACAAACAAGAGTCAGCATCCCGAAAGGCTGTGCCGCTACGGGAAATCCTCGATTTGAACCTGTCTTTAGCCGAACAATTCGGCTCCGAGTTGCCGCTGCCGTGGAATCAGTGACTTCCTCATCAGTTGAGTCAAAGATCATGGCACGTGACTGGCAAGCCACCAAATAACTGGTTGAGTGCCTAGCCCCGATGGTGGGTCAAGAGCAAGCGCTGCTAATGCGTTCTCGATTCTAGCTAGACCGGCAGGAGTGCGTTGGAAAACGAGCGAGCGAGCGAAAACAACGCCGACATGATCTGGGACAGCACGAATAGCTGCTGGAAAAGTGGAGACATCCTCAGTCACGACAACCCTTCCTTCTAAAGCGGATTGCCGCAGAACAGCCGCGTCAGGGGCTCCAAGTAAGTTCGGTCGATCACCTAGTATCCCAACAGTATCCACACCCCTGGCAGTCAAACGCATGACCAGAGTTGCCGGATAGTGCTCGTCTAACAGAAAACGCAGGTTCACTTAAGTAAGTCCAAAGCCTTTCGACGCTGCCAAGCCGCGTATTCTTCTTCCTGTGCTGCATGAATTTGGCCTAATAAGGTGTCAATCTCATCGCGGTTGTCAGCCCAATAAGACAGAGCGGCTTCAACTTGATCAAGGCGCAAACCAGTCACTTCCGCCACAGACTCCACGCTTCGATCAGTACCGCTTGACTGCATCCAGGCTTCAGCGACACTCCAGACTTGCGGACCATCAACCAACGCCGCCCTCCTAGCTCCCGGGATAGGAGAAACGAAGTGGATACGCGGATGCCCCTGAAGTCGAAGCCATTCACTAATCGCCGTTGACATAACCGTCGATTTCGGCACACCTGTTCGGGCAGTGAATGCGGTCAAGGCATTGTAAACGGGTTCAGACAAGCGAACATTTGCAGGAGCTACCATGTCATACAGTGTAGCGCAACGTAGTAAGAAACCATTATTTCCATAGCAGGTAAAACATCGTTCTTCCTCCAAGACAAGGTGCGTGAGCAGATCATCGTTCATCCTGCTTTTGTGATGGTTCTTGGCAGAAGCGCCGCTTCCAGGTGGGTACAGTTCCACCCATTTGGGGTATCAACTAGTCGAAATGCGGCCGCACGCGAATAGACTCCAAGTTGTAGGTGTACCGCCGCTTCCACCACACCGGCCATCGGAGTTTGTAGACGCATTGAGCGGATACGTAAATCCCTGCATTCGGGAATTCGCCTTAGACTGCTCACAGCCCGCAAGGCCGAAGGACAAACCAACTCGTTGAGTTGATGGGGTTTCCTTTTACCAGCAATCACCTCAATGATCGCAGTCACGATGGCTTTGGCCATACGCCGAGTCGCCAAATCAAGTACCGGTTGTGATTCTTGGGACACGGTCGGAGCCAATGGAAGCATTGGCTGCAATAGTGATCGCTGCGGAAGAATTGGCAACAGCCGCGGCGATTCGATGGGATGCATCAACCTCAGCCTGGCTTTTTCAATGCCGATAGCACTACCTGATGTCATGCAAACCATCATCACCTACTATCGCCAGCATTTGAAGAGCACGTAACAAAGCTGTAAACACCAAACAACAACACCACCAACACTACGAGTAGAAGTGAGGAGCACTGGGCAGTGAACTCATGCCTAGCCTTTCTCTTCGCTTCGGCCGATGCGACTGGTAATGTCCTCAGCACTGGGTAGCAATTTCGCCAGTTCTCCAGGCAGTTCGCGTACCAGTCGGTACTCGCTAACACCGACTGGTTTTTCGATATCCTTGAGAGCATATTCAGCAATCAACCCTGTTTTTCCCTGGCAAAGTAACAGACCGATAGTTGGCTCATCATGCGGACCTCGGATGATGTCGTCCACAGCCGATACGTAGAAGTTGAGCTTCCCGACGAACTCTGGCTCGAATGCCACCGCCTTGAGTTCGACGACGACGTAGCAGCGCAACTTGAGTTGGTAGAAGAGCAGGTCGATGTAGAAGTCACGACTCTAAACTTCTATGTGATACTGCTCGCCAACGAAGGCAAACCCGGTACCTAGTTCCAAGAGAAGACGCGTAATGTCGGAGACCATGCCACGTTCGATATCGCGTTCCGTAGCTCCTTCCTCCACGTCAATGTCAAAGATATACGGGTCTTTGAGCATCCGGACGGCCAAGTCGCTCTGCGGTGGTGGCAACCGAGCCGCGAAGTTGGTCGTCTTGTTAGCTATGACCTGCCGTTGGTAAAGGCGAGACTTAATCTGGAGAACCATGATGTCCCGCGACCAACCGTTTTCTTGTGCGGCGATGGCGTACCACTCGCGCTCGGCTGGGTCTTTTACCCGATCGAGGAGGGCGGTGTTGTGACCCCAAGGCAATTGTGCAACGACCCGTTGCACAATTTCGAGATCTAAATATGTGGCGGCGAACTTCGCCATGTACAAGAGATTCCGCCTTGAGTAGCCCAATAGGCTCGGGTATTCCAGCCTGATGTCTCGGGAAAGATTTTCTATAAACCTGTTACCCCACTCGCTGCGCTCGTTGAGCATTCGTCCGATCCGCCAGTAGTGTAAGCTGCCTGCCAAGTTTACTGCGGCTCGCGCCTGCAACCGAGCCGTCTGAATCTCGGCCTTAATCTCTTTCAGTACCGTGAGATAGTCGAGATCATTCATTAACATGTAGTTCAGTGTTTTCATTCATTGCGGCTATTTCGGCGAAAAGCTCAAGGGATTTTGCGGCGGTTTCCGCATCCATAACGTCGATAGCAAAACCATTTTGGACGATTGCATAGTGGCCGACTTGGGCTTGCGGAGTATAGGCAAAGCAACATGAAACACTCACACCGTCGTGGTCAACATGCCCCATAGGCATCTTGCCCTCGTCTACATCCAGAATCCGAACCGGAACCGCAATACACATATCAAAACCCTCTTGCCGTTAGCCCACGACTGAATCAACAACTAAGTCCATCGTACCGGCTGGTGCCGACGAACATGGCAAGCACGGATCTGCTTCCCGGATGGCTTCTTCCATTCCGGCTCGCACTTCCGAGTTGTTTTCAGCGCCAGCAGCTTGCAGCAGCAACTCCCCCAACCACGGCTCGTTCTGTGCAGTCGGAGTCAAGATTGTGGCAGCCCGAACCCGACCTTGTTCATCACTTTCATAGCGGTGAACCAACAGCCCACGCGCACTATCCACCCAGCCAACACCTACCTGCTGTGGTAGAACTTGGGGGAAGCCAACCGACGATTCCCCTGCGATCAAGTCAGGTGAGTCGAGCAAGTCTTCAATCACCTCTATAGCATGAACGGTGATGATGGCACGCGCCGCCGCCGCCCCGGCACCGCTAGCTCTCCATTCGCGCTGCAAGCTAGCAGCTATTGGCGTCATCACCTGACCGGTTCTAAGCTGTGCCACCGGCCCAACCCGATAAGCGCCCGCATCAGCTCCCAGCGCTACCAGATACGGTTTGGGAGTCGCCGACCCTGGCACAGTCTCAACAATGAGTGAATCCCACTCATAGGCAGTTGCAGCAGCAATGACAGGGTTACCATCAGCTGCCACTGCACGCAGCGCATTCCCAAAAAGATCAAGTCTCCCATCCGCGCCTGTCAGTGCTAAATCAACGCCACAGAACCTATCAACTGGTGCCGAAAGCGCCAGCGACTGTTCGGCAATCCTGCTGGCGGCAGAAAACGCATCCGTCAGCAACACATGACACGTATCGAGTTGCGTGACATCTGCTGGCGCGACGACGCCACCTGGTACCGCCGTGGTTGGAAAATGCCCAGGTGAACCAGCTGCGGTCATCACAGCCTTTGCGAAACGCCGCAGCGCTAGCGCCTCGTCACGAAAGGTGGAAAACATGCCCACCGCATGAATGTCTATTACTCCCGCATGGTGCAGCAATCGACGTACGGCGACGGCAGTAGGTGGCAAGGCGTCGATGCCCGCTAATGCTTCGAGCGCCCGCATTCCAGCGAGATGATGAGCCACGGGACAGATACCGCAAAGGCGTTCGACGAGCTTTGGCACTTCTAATACCGGACGTCCTACTAAGAAGGAGTCAACCCTAGGCAAGCCAGACAAGTCGAAAGCAGCCTGGGTTGGGCTACCGGCTAAATCACGAGTCACGACCACGCGTGCAGGTGCCGCATCAATGATCTGCCCCAACTCAATGCGTTGCGTCATTAGTCGAGTCCTTGGCAACCCGCAGCCTTGGCTTGCGAATCAGTAGTCGCAGTTTCGCCAAGCCAGCGGGAAATAACCGCCGCAGCCTTGGCAGCAGCCGCTGGAACCGCAGCGGCGACCACTGGCGACAGTTCGAGCCTTAACTCCACCGATTCCGGAACTACCCCAATAACTTTTACCAAGTCGGGTTCTCGACCCAACAACCGTGCCGCAGCAAACACATCCAACAGATCGACTTGATGCGGAGACAGTTTTGTAAAGCCCAGCCGTGCGATCTGATCGTCCTCCAATTCGACGACCTCACCAGCGGTCTGGCCTGCTACTGCATCCAAGATGAGTAAACGTGAGGCATCCTGCACTGTAGGCAGCAAAGCCATGCCAACAGTGCCACCGTCAATGAACTCAACCCGAGAATCCGGACACAGCTCTTGCACGGCAGCCAGCAAAGCCAACCCCACACCGTCGTCACCCATGATCGGGTTACCAACGCCTAAAACAGTAATCGCAGTGTGAACGTCGTCGATGGTCAAATGTTTCACTCGACTTTCGGAGCGTCTACTGGTTGCGTACCCCGTTGCACCCAAACGCCGCCGTTGATCATGGCTGAAAGGCCGCCGTGGCGCTCCACTGAATCAGCGCGGAAGACCAGATACACATGCCCGATCACCAAACCCCAAAGCAAGAACATCACGATCGTATGGAATAGCCGAATGTAAGCTACCCCGAAAATGTGTATCGGTGTAGCCATGAACGCCCAGAACCAGTTGTCTTGGTGATAGAGGCCGAACAGCGTGAAACCAGTGAGCATCTGCACCCCGCACAGTACATACACACCTGTATACGTCAACTGTTGAAGCGGATTATGTGCCAGATACATCGGCGATTCCGTCTTAATGAAGGTGTAATGCTGGAAGGTCTTTCCCAGGTTTACGAAGTCCTCTTTTTTCTTCAACGGCCACAGCGAAGACAGCCGTAAATAGCGGTCACTCGATGTAAACGCCGCCCAAATCCTGGTCAAACCAGTTACCAGCCAGGCAAATGCCGCGCAGAAATGGAGGAAACGCACGTATCCCATCAGATAACCGCTGGGTTCACCAGTCACCGAAGTTGATCCGAAGAACGGGTCAAGGATGAAATATCCCGAACAACTCAAGATGAACACCAACGCCACATTCGCCCAGTGCTGCACTCGCAATGAAGGCGACCAGACGTAGATACGCGCCCAGGTAGCCGGACCAGATGCGATATCGGCATCGTTGGCTTCTTCTCCACCAGTTTTGTGACCAATGCTCACAAACCCATGCAGGGTAAATGGTCCGACTGTGCCATCTTCTTTAACGTGAGCGACGGCCACTGCCAGCGGACGCCAGCCACGCTGGATTGCGATTTTCGCTTTTTTCTTGAAAACGCTCCTGCTCTCAAGACGTTTTTTAACCTTGGGCAAGATAGCCTGTAATTCGCCTCGCATGACGACCAAATCCTCTTTGGTGCCATCTTCGCGTGGATACTCTCGTACCCGAGTTAGGCTGTATTTTCGCTCCGCTGTCGCTGGATCGACATCTCGGGCATCGACTTCCGGCATCTGGAGTTGCGGATAGTCCCTGCGCAAGGTTTTTTTAATCGCCAAGTCAACAGGATCGGTGCTGTCGGGAGCGGATGCCGCGGCCAGAGCAATAATCCTGGCCTCACTAATCTTGCCGACGCTAAATGCGGTGCCAGCGATCAGTTTTGCTTTTGTCGGTGGCGGTTTTTCGAGCTGATCGGTACTTGTCATGATGTATGAACCACCTGTATCTCATTACCGTCTGGGTCAAGCACGTGCACCGCACATGCCAGACAGGGGTCGAATGAATGGATGGTGCGCAGCGGTTCCAATGGTTGTTTGGGATCGTGTAGCGGGTGGCGTCCATTGCCAGCTAGCGACTCCTCATAGGGGCCGCGCACTCCTTGTTCGTCACGTCCGCCCGCATTCCACGTCGAAGGAACGATGGCCTGATATCTGCTAATGGCACCGTTTTCAATCGTCACCCAATGGCTTAAGGTGCCGCGTGCCACTTCGACCAGTGAATAGCCTGAAGTTGTGCGTGGCCATGACGATGGATCCCACTTACTCTGATCAAAGACGTTGATGTCGCCGCCCTGAAGGTTCTTGATGAATGCCGGGAACATCTCGTTGGCGAGCATCTCTGCCTCCATGAGACATTCGACCGCCCGTGCCAGTGTGCGTCCGGCAGTCGAATTCAATTGCTTGAGGCTGATACCAAGTTTGGCGGCAGCATCATTGACCAACTCGACAGTACGGGCATGTCCCCTAGCGTATGCCAAGAGTAACCGTGCTATCGGGCCAACCTGAATCGGCTTTCCGTCATAGCGCGGAGCCTTCGACCAAGTGTATTTTTCTTTATCGCTGAGCCAGGTATACGGCGGTTTTGCACCAGTGTAATTCGGATTGGTTTCACCCTTTGTCGGTGGCAGCGAAGTACCACCATCGGAATAGGTGTACCAAGCGGATGCAATCGATTCGCTGATTTTTTCCGGATCGAAATCTTGGACATTGCTCAAGTCGTCATTGAAGATGACCCCGGCCTTAACGCTCATGGCTGCCGACGGGTGACGCGGTGCCTGATTCGGGTCACCTGCGTATGCTGCACCGATCATGCCGACAGCGAAATAGTTCGGACTTGAAGCGCCGATGTCGAAGTAATCTTTGTAAACCCCAACTATGGCCATTGCATCGGGAATGTAGCAGGTTTGTACGAATTCGAGAGTTTCAGCTACCCATTTTCCGATTTCGCTGATCTGTACCTGATTTATCGACTCCGAAGTGTTTTGATCGATTGAGCAAGCCATGCCGCCGACTAGGAAGTTCGGATGCGGGTTCTTACCGCCAAAAACTGTGACGATCCGGATTATTGAGCGCTGGAACTCTAGTGCATCCAGATAATGAGCCACAGCCATCAGGTTAGCTTCGGGTGGAAGCCGGTAGTCGGGATGGTTCCAATAGCCACCAGTGAAAATGCTCAACTGACCCGAATCAAGGATGCCCTGTACGGTGTCCCTAACTGCGGTCATGCGTTCGATGGTGTTACCTTTCCAAGTCGAACCAATCGAACGCGCGAACTCAACAGTTGCTGCTGGGTCAGCTGAAGCTGCCGACGCCACATTCACCCAGTCGAGAGCATGCAGATGGTAGAAATGCATGGCATGGTCTTGAATGCCAGCAGCGCTGCAAACAATGTCTCGAATCAGCAACGCCTGCTTGGGAGGCATAGCTTCTATGGCGTGTTCCACCGCAGTGATCGAAGCGAGGGCATGCGCGGTAGTACAAACTCCGCAGATGCGCTGCGCAAATGCCCAGGCGTCACGGGGGTCACGTCCATGCAAAATGGTCTCAATGCCTCGGAACTCGGTTCCATGGCTCCAGGCTTGTTTGATTTGCTGCCCATCAGTCTCTAATTCGATGCGCAGATGACCCTCAATACGGGTGATGGGGTCGATTACAACACGTTCTGCCATGGCCTATTCCGCCCTCTCGGTTTCGTTGCTTTCACCTTCAACTAGCAGCCGTTGCGGTGCTGTATCTGGGCTGGGTGGATTTTGTTCTACTTCGCCAAAAGCAGCGAGATTCTCGTTGGCCTCGGCACGTTTGCCA
>WRJP01000015.1 GCA_009778535.1 Propionibacteriaceae bacterium
CGATATCGGCTTCAATGACGGGAATGCCACGGCTGATTGCGCTCAATACTGCGTCTGGCTCAATCTCAACCCCAGTTCCGGAGCAGCCCTGGTTTTTGAAAGCGAACTCAAGGAGTTCACCATCACCGCAACCTAAGTCCAAAACTCGTGATTGGCGCGGCAACATTTCAGCCACGATCTGAAGATCTTTTCGCATCTTTACACTCCCCTATCCAGTGCGGAATTGAAATAGGTGCGCAGCGTTTGATGGTATGGAGCGACTTCCATCAAGAACGAGTCATGCCCCCAAGGTGAGGAAAGTTCACGGAAGGTCACTGCTTGGCGGGCATGTTCCAGATGCCGCACGATGCGCCGAGAATGGCTGGTGCCAAATCTCCAGTCGGTGTCGAAGGAAAGAACCAGCCAATTCAGCGGGTCAGCCTTGATAGCGTCGGCGTAGTCAGGTTCGGAAAATGGGTCAAAATAGTCCATGGCTCTGCTCAGATAGATGTAGCTCAAAGCATCGAAGCGTTCTAAGAAAATATTGCCTTGGTGTGCCAGGTAGGACTCCACCTGAAAATCGATACCGAAACCAGGTTCTCCCTTGTCAGGGCGCTTTTCACGTCCGAATTTGTCAGAGAGAGCGTCTTCTGAAAGGTAAGTGATGTGAGCCATCATTCTAGCTATTGATAGCCCAATGTCAGGGCTGACATTTTCGGCCAGATATTGTCCGCGTTTGAAGTTTTCGTCACTCATGATTGCGCGCCGGGCGACAGCGCTGAAGGCGATGTTTTGGGCTGTCAGCCGACTCGATGCTGCGACAATTACGGCATGTGCGATCTCTTTTGGATATGACAGCGCCCATTCCAGTACTTGCATTCCACCTAACGACCCTCCCAACGCTGCCAGTAGCCGTGGAATCTTTAGCTGTTTCAGCAACTCGCGGTGAACTTTAACTAGGTCGCTCACCATTAGCAGTGGGAAATCCAGGCCGTAGGCGGTTCCTGTTTGGGGATTTATTGAGGCAGGTCCAGTCGTGCCTTGACAGCCTCCGAGTAAATTTGCGCAGATAACGAAGAATCTGTCTGTGTCTAAGGGCTTTCCTGGCCCGATTAGGTTATTCCACCACCCGGGACGACTGGCACCTTCGTGGAAACCGGCGGCATGGGCATCTCCGGTTAACGCATGCAGCACCATGACAGCGTTGCTGGCGTCACGGTTCAACTGGCCATAGGTTTCATATGCGACGGTTATTGGCGCTAAGGTCTCTCCCTTGGCAAGCACCAAAGGATTTGCATTCGTGAACAAATCGATCGTCCGCGTTTCGACGATTCCAATGTTGTTCACGTCGGCTGTTTTTCCCATGTATGTGAGAATAGCCGGATTGGCCGAAAGGATGAAATGCGGCTGTAAAAGTTGCGGTGCCAGTTCAGCTTTGGTCGGTTTTGCGAGTAGGGTCGATGCGATAGGCCATGAATTCGGGTACCGCTTTGGCTAGCAGCAGCGTTATCAAGATCACCAGAACCCCGCCGCCAACAGTCGTCCATGACGGAGTGAAGAATCCAGCGGCATAGCCGTGCAGCACGTCAGCAATTCGGGGGCCGCCTACTACTACGACGATAAAGACTCCTTGGAGGCGTCCGCGTACTTGATCGTCTGATGCAGTAAGGAGAATGGATTGCCGAAATGCTGCAGAAGCCATGTCTGCGGCTCCGGCTGCTATGAGCATGAAAACGGCGAACACTACTGCTGGCATAACCCAGAGCTTTCCTGCTTCTACCCCCAAACCGAATCCAACGATGCTCAGACCCCAGATCAACACTGCGCCGATGACCGCCAAACCTTGGCGTTTTACGCTGGAAATCCATCCCGAGAACAGACCGCCGATGGCTGCGCCCACTGCCATTCCGGTGTTCAATAAGGCAAATTCAAAACCGCCTTCGATGCTGCCATTGAAGTATTTGTGTGCCATCTCCGGGAAAAGTGCTCGCGGCATTCCTGCCACCATCGCTACGACGTCAACGCCAAATGAGATGAGCAGAATACGGTGACCTTTCAGGTAGCTAAAGCCTTCAATCACTGCGCGCATTCCGGGTGTTCCTTGAGGGTTTTCCATTGGCAGTGCTGGTAACGCGATCACTGCGTACAAAGTGGCACCCAATGTGATTGTGTCAACCAGATAGAGCCAGGAGAACCCTAGCAGGGGCAAAAGCGTACCTCCGATGAGGGGGCCGATGATGCCTCCAGCCGCAGCTACGGTCATGTTTAGGGTGAGCGCTGCTGGTAACTGTTCTTGGGGCAATATCTTAGGGAGCACTGCCGTTCTGGTGGGTTGGTTGACAGCGAAGAAGGCTTGTTGTGTGGCGAAAACGCTTAGTAGCAGCCAAACGTTGTTCAGATTCAATGCTGCTTGTAACCAAAAGATGGCGCTGGTGAGAATCAATCCACAGGTGGTGACTATCAAGATTTGGCGGCGATCGAAATGGTCTGCTAAGGCTCCGCCCCAGAGTCCAAAGACTATCAAGGGAACTAATCCAAACAGGCCAGCTAGTCCAACATAGCTGCTGGAGCCGGTGATTGTGTAGAGCTGGGCAGGAACGGTTACGACTGTTAGCTGTGCTCCGATAACAGTTACGATGTTGGCAAGCCACAACCTCTTAAAGGCAAGAGTTTTTAGTGGGGTGGTGTCAGCAAAAAAACGCCGAAATCGTTTCATAGGCTACATCGCAGCTAACACAGCTTGCTTCACTGCTCCTCTTTGCAGTAAATCGCCTGGCATGGGATTGCCGTTGATTAGTACTGCTGGCGTGCCGGAGACGACCGTTAAATCTGCTTGAGTTCCAGTTTGAATGGCCATGACGAATTCACCGGTGTTGAAGCTCGCAGCAACATCTTCTGGAACCCCAACTCGTCTTGCCAGCCATTCTAAATCGGTGTCACTGAGTCCAAAGGTTCCGCCGTCAGGTTGGTTCGCAAACAGCGCTTCATGGAAACTGAGCACTTGCTGGGGGGCTTTTGCTGCCACCGTAAGTGTTGCATTTGCGGCGCGAGTCGAATAGTACGTCCCTTGCGAGTTTCTATCGAGGAAACTCATGACATGGATTTGCAGTGTGATCTTTCCTTCATCTAGCAGTGTTGTCAGATCAATCTGGTTCACCCTGTCGAATTTGCCGCAGTAGGGACACATGTAGTCGAAGAATACCGCTACGTTGGCCGTCGGTGAAGCATCGGCTTTAGCAATCGTGACTACGTTTGTCTGTTGAGTCACCGTGTACTTCGTATATGTCGCAGGCTCACAAGACGGATTTCGATTTGAGCCGATTCCAGAGAAAGCAAAAACAGCAATCCCAACCAGGACACATATTGTCAGCAAAATCAGTGCGGTTCGATTCGTGCTTCTATTCGACACATTGGCTTCTGCTGGATTACTCACAGTACCGAGACTACTACATGCCACAGGCAGGGACATCTGCCGTGTCTCGTCGTTGCTGACAACCGCAATGACAATATCAAGCAGAACAGCTACATCTTTCTTCTGCCATATAGCAACCGCTAGAGCAAGTCATAGATTTATACACTATTATCCGATGTATGCAGACGGGAAGGGTTCCCGTCATTGCGCAGAACAGGTCACTTCGAAAGGGGCTCAAACTATGAATCTTGGGAATGGTAGCGCTCAGCTGACGAATCTGAGTCACGTTGGCATAGCAGTCAAGGATGCAGCAAAAACGGTGGAGTTTCTTTCCTCAATTTGGAATATTGGAAAGCCGGAAGTTTTTGAATACTATCCAAAGCAGGAAGAAATGTTCTTCGGCGAAGCTTTTGGCGCACGGCTGGTTTGGATAAAGTTCGGTCCACTCACACTCGAATTACTGGAGCCACTCGACGACAAGTCAGTATGGTCAAAGTTTATCGAGGAGAAGGGTGAGGGCATTCATCACTTCGCTCTCGGCGTCTCAAACTACGACGAGATGGTAGAGAAGTTTGAAGCACTTGGTCACACACTTCTAGTTTCAGCAGTGTTCGAAGGTGAACGCTGGTGCTACTACGAAACTGGCCCGGGCGGAATGGTTATCGAATTGCGTGAAGAATACGCACGGTAACAGAGCGCACTTGTCTTTTTAGACTGTAAAGCCCTTGAACCTGCAATCTGGTAGGTTCAAGGGCTTTACAATTTCTCTGGTTCTTCTGGTGTGGCCGCGTGTAAATTCTGCGTTTGCGTTCGCTATGGAACAGAAAAACCTGGCGCAATCAGGGGCTTCGACACGCAGTTTTTGGCGAAGTTTTTCAAGCGTGGTATCGCTGAATTTTGGCCCGTCGTGAAGGTATGAGACAAGCCCGGCATCGCGGTTGTCGGTGATTCCCTTGTTTGACTTAGCTAGATCACTTCTTTGGCTGCCGTCAGTCTACTTGAAGGCGGCGGTTACTCGCAGTTGACATCCTCGCAACCTAGGTCACCTTGGTTAGAAGCTCTAACTGCAGTCAAATGGTATTCTTATGGCATGATAGGAACCATAGATAAGGCAGGGCGAGTGGTTGTACCCAAAGAAATCCGCCAAATACTCGGTTTCGTGCCTGGGAATGTTGAAATCACTGTTCTGGGAAACCAAGCCCTCATCAAGCAATCTGGTTCCCGGTTGTGTGAAAAAGACGGTCACCTAGTTCTTCCCCTTGGTGGGCCACAAATGTCCACTGATGAACTGAGAGAGTTGCGCCTTGCCGACCAGCGCTGATCTGCTTCTCTTCGATACCAGTGCGGCTTTCGCGTTTGTTGATAGCGAGAATCCATTTCATGAGCATTCCTGGAAACTCGCTATTCAACTCCGGCGCGGCCTATCCGGTCATGCTTTGTTCGAGTTCTTTTCTGTTTTGACTAGGCTCCCGCTACCTAAGAGGGTAAACGAAGTTGACGCACTTCGATTAATAAGCAAAGAATTTCCCGAATCAAAGTTTCTCCCTGCAGAACACATGGAATCACTGCTCATAGAATTCACCCAAAAGGGCATCACCGGTGCAATGGTGTATGACGGACTAGTCGCCGCCACGGCTCGCCATCATAGTCTTGAACTCGTCACGTGCGACCATCGAGCAGAGAACGTTTACCAATCGCTTGGGATTCGATACTTGCTTCTGCATGAGTGAAGGAGACGCGTTGATAGTCGAGCCCATCCCCTGGTCGGGTGGACAGGATTTGAACCTGCGACCCCTTGACCCCCAGTCAAGTGCGCTACCAAGCTGCGCCACCACCCGGATGCTGCATCAGCTTGGCAAACTCTACTACAGGTTTTGGCCAGCTATGAAGCTCGCAGAAGAATCTTCATCTATCAGCGCTGCTTCCGTTTGGCGCGCGGGCGTATCGAAAGTTGTATGGGGCTGCCTTTGAACCCGAAATCTTCACGCATGCGACGTTCAATGAATCGCAGATAGGTCGCATCCATTTCTCCAGTGGTGAAAATCGCAAATTTTGGCGGCGAAGCGTGCGCCTGGGTTCCAAACAAAATTCGGGGCTGTTTCCCGCCACGCACCGGATGCGGATGAGCGGCAGCTAGTTTTTCAAGGAACGCGTTCAACTTGCCGGTCGATACCCGTGTCTCCCAACCTGCAAGCGCTACTTCGATGGCGTCAGCGATTTTCTCTACTCCTCTACCAGTTAAGGCTGAGATATTCACTGCCGGAGCCCATGCAAAACTATGGATGTCTTGTTCTATTTCGCGCTTGAGATAGTGCCTGCGTTCATCATCGGTTAGATCCCACTTGTTGTAGGCGATCACCATTGCGCGACCAGCTTCAACAGCGCCATTCAAAATACGCAAATCCTGATCAGAAATAGAATCTGACGCGTCCAGTACCACCACACAAACCTCAGCGCGCTCAATCGCAGTCTGAGTGCGCAGTGAGGCATAAAACTCATGCCCTGACGCCTGATTTACCCGCTTCCTGATGCCTGCTGTGTCTATTAGAACGTAGGGTTTGCCTTGGATTTCAACAACCTCATCAACTGGGTCAACAGTGGTTCCGGCAACGTCATGCACTACGGCTCGCTGGGCGCCAGCCAACTTGTTCAGCAGTGATGACTTCCCAACATTGGGACGCCCGATCAACGCGATACGTCTGGGGCCCGAAACTTGCTCTTCAGCCTCGGTTGGTGCTGGCAGCGCGGCAATCAAGGCATCCAGCAGCTCACCCATGCCCCGTCCATGCAGCGCAGAAACTGGATACGGCTCCCCTAGCCCCAGATTCCACATCGCGGCAGCATCGGCTTCAGCGCGGGCATCATCAACTTTGTTGGCGGCAAGAATAACCGGCTTCGGGTTTCGCCTGATCTGCTTGACAACAGCTTCATCAACATTTTGGATTCCAACACTGGAATCCACCACAAAGATCACAACATCAGCCAGCGAAATAGCCAGTTCTGCCTGCTCCGCGACCTGGGCAGCCATCCCCTTCGCCTTGGGAGCCCAGCCGCCAGTATCTACCAGTACAAACTCCCTACCCGCCCATTCCGCGTCATAGGAGACTCTGTCTCTGGTAACGCCGGGAATGTCCTGTACGACAGCTTCACGTCTGCCTAAAATCCGGTTGACCAACATCGACTTTCCGACGTTGGGTCGTCCCACGACTGCGACAATCGGCTTGGTATTCGTTAGTTCCATAGTTAAACCTTGCTTAGGGTCGGTGAGTCACCAACGAAAGGACGGCTTCGATAGTTTCCGCAAGACTGAGATCGCTGCAATCTAGTTCTATGACACCAGCAGCAGCATCAGTGAAATTGACCAGCTTCGAGTCGTCTCTATCTCGGCGCAGCACTTGATCAGCCAACGCGGCCGCGTCAATATTCGAGTCAAGATCGCGCTTGCGGCGTGCCATCCGGATGTCCGGATCGGCTGTGAGTAGGAGCCTAACAGTGGCATCTGGGGCGACAACGGTCGTGATGTCCCTACCCTCAGCAACGATGCCTGGAACAGCTTCGGTAATGATTTTACGTTGTTGCGCTACCAACACTTCCCGACACTGTGGAATCGTCGAGATAGTGCTCACCTTTGCAGAAATCTCCGGTTCACGAATAGCCGCAGTAACATCTTTGCCGTTGACGATCACCTTTTCGATGTCCGGATCAGTACTGATTTCGATTTGCGCGCTCGCTACAGCCGCAATCACCTGCTGCGTGTCGTCAGGGGCAATCCCAGCATCCAAAAATGCGCAAGTCGCCGCCCGATACATGGCTCCAGTATCCAGATAACGCAGTCCTAGAACTCTGGCCACACCCTTTGAAGTCGTCGATTTGCCCGAACCTGACGGCCCGTCAATCGCTATTACCAATTTGTCGTTAATGTCCATCAATCCCACAATCGCTCTTGGTCACCCTCACGCAAAGTCCAGCCCGCGGTTGACATGGCAGCACGCAATGATTGAGCCCGAGCAGGGTCAACGTGTAATGAAAGATAACCGACTTGACGATTCTGGTCATGCACGATCGAAATATCCTCAACGTTTACCTGCGCCGCCTGTGCATCAGCAAAGAGTTTTGCGAAAGCACCAGGGGTATCGGGAATCTCCACAATGACTTGCGCAAACTGCGTGGGAGCCAGGCCATGCTTTCCAGGTAGCGCGCCTCTCCCCTGCTGTCCCCGGCTCAGAAATGCAACGAGTGCTCCCGGATCGGCAAACTTGTCGACCAACTCATTCAGATCTGCGGCCAAAGCGGTTAGCTCCCGCGCTACTGCGACCTGGTTTGCACCAATGATTTGCTCCCAAAGACTGGGGTCGGAGGCAGCAATCCTGGTCACGTCCTGAACCCCTTGACCTGCCAAACTCAAATGCTCGGGCGGCACTCGATTCAATGTCCCAGCCATCAGTGCCGACACGATTTGCGGCAGATGTGAAACCTGGGCAACAGCCTCGTCGTGGTGTGCAGCACTCAAGATCATGCGGCGCGCGCCACAGGTTTCCACTAGTTCATTCACCGCTAAAACGGCATGGGCAGCTGAAGTGTCATGTGGAGTTACGATCCAAGTTCGTTCACTAAAAAGCTCAGCCTTGGCAGTCAACGGTCCACTTAGCTGCGAACCTGCCATTGGATGCGAACCAACATAGCGACTCAAGTCAACCCCGGCGGCACGTAGTTCTTGCAGTACTGTCCCTTTAACTGAGCTGACATCGGTCACTGTAGCGTTCGGAAAGTCTCGCAAAGCAGTTAACACCTGCTGTGCAACGGCGTCTGGTGGAACGGCAACTATGACCATTTCCACTTGTTGCGGTTCCGGCTCCTCGATCGTTCCAGCACCCCGGGAAGCTGCTACCTGCACATGGCCCGGAACCAGATCACGAAGATGAACCTTTACTCCAGCTTTAACTAATGCGCAGCCAATTGATGCACCTATCAGCCCGGTACCAATGATTAGGGCAGGTGAAAGTTGTGGGTCAGTTGCAGTCATCGCTTACAGTCTACTCGTGCCAAGGCGGACTTTTTTCTAGGTTTGATCCAGCGGTTCGACCCAAGGCGGGCGCGGGCCTAAATAGTCCGGGCCATATGCTCCTGGGGCTGGACGCCGCCGTCGCATGGGAGCTGTTACGCCGGGTGCCATTCTCCTGCTGAAGATCAAGAATCCAGTGTGACCGGTGGTGCGGTGTCCTGGCCTGATAGCTAGCCCTTCGGCATGCCACTCGCGCACGGTAACTTCACGCGCTTCTGGTTCAGTCCAACTTCCATGTGCACGTAGCGTGTCCATGACCCGACCCATTTGGGTGGTTGTAGCCACATAGCAGGCCAGAATTCCTCCTGCGACCATTACGTTAGCTACGGTGTCGATGCACTCCCAAGGAGCTAACATGTCCAGCACTGCTCTATCAATCGGCTCATCTTTGACGCAGTCATTCAAATCGCCAACGGTCAACTCCCAGGCCGGATGCTGCTGTTGAAAATGGTTTTCAACGTTCGTGCGCGCCACTTGGGCAAACTCTGGTCTGCGTTCATATGAATAGAGTTTTCCGCCAGCGCCAATCGCCCGAAGCAAGAAGATCGTCAGTGCTCCAGAGCCTGCACCAGCTTCCAGCACTCGTGCGGTTGGGAAAATATCTGCCCAAACCAAGATTTCAGCACAGTCTTTGGGATAAATGACGGCCGCTCCGCGCGGCATAGCTACCGTGTCTTCTCTAGCGATCGGGCGAAACACCACAAACTGTGCTCCGCCGGTGGTGGTCGCTACAACACCTTCTGGCCCTCCGATCAACCAGTCGTGTTCAATGGCTCCCTTGGTGGTATGAAACTGCTTTCCGGCTTGGAGCACTATGGAATGCCTGCGACCTTTGGAGTCAGTGAACAGTACTCGCTCACCTGCCGCTAAAGAGCCTTGTCGTACCCCTGACAGTTCATTCATATTTTGGCTCCTGAAGATGTCTGGCACGAACTTTACAAGAGGTAGCGTACCTGATTTCGGTTGCTTGCCTTTTTCGTAGTTGGACGGAAGTCATGTGGACACCCTTTGGGTTTGCCCAGCTATGAGTCTGCCTAGACGCTGAAGTGTTTTGCTTGCCGATGGTGAACGATAATGGCGTCAGTGGACATTTCGGGGTGGAGTTGGAAGTGTTCAGATAACTTGACCTGAATTCGGGCAGGGTTCAGCAGCTCAACCAAGACAGCTCGTTTCTCTAAATCTGGACAGGACGGGTACCCAAACCCATACCGCGCACCTTGATACCGGTGATGATGCAACATCTCCACGGTGCTAGCGTCTTCATTAAAGCCCAACTCTTTGCGAATCTTCGCATGCCAGCATTCCGCCAAGGCTTCGGTCAGCCGCACCCCCAACCCGTGAGCTTCCAGATAGTCGCGGTATTGGTTGGAAGTGAAACGTTCGGCAACCTGCTGAGCTACTTTCGTTCCCAGTGTGACTAGCTGCAATGCGATCACGTCGTGACCATTTTTGGCTACTGCGTCCGCGTTCCGAAAGTAGTCTGCGATGCAAAGCAGCTGGCCACCTACTTGACGTGGAAAATGCAAACGTGCGATTTCTTGGGTTGGCGCCTTGGGATCGCCGAGAATCAAATCATTGCCTTCGCTTTGGCAAGGCCAATAGCCATAAACCACGGCAGGAGTGACCCACTGTTCAGCTTTGAAACGCTCCAGCCAATATTCCAGCCTCGAAGTTGCAGCAGTGGTGTCACTCAAGCCCCAACTATGTGTGAACAGCGCCCGTCTATCGAGCCAATGCGCAAGTTCATCAACGTCGATATTAGTTTCGACCTGGCTGCCCCAAAACGGTGGTACCGGAACCGGTTCCTCGTCAGAAATGAAAAGGCTGCGCTGTTCAGTTTCCTGAGTTGACGAAATATGCTCGCGGTGTTCCACTTTCGGCGGTGCTGCGCGTAGCTGTCCGCTAACTATATCTTCCATCAATTTCAAACCTTCAAAGGCATCGCGGGCATAGCGCACCTCACCACTAAACTCGGCGTTCAGAACGTCAGTTACGTAGCTGCGATTAAGCGCCGCTCCCCCCAGCAGCACCGGAATATCAGTGAGTTTCAACGCTTCCAATTCGGCCAGATTGTCGCGCATCACAACAGTAGATTTCACCAGCAACCCAGACATGCCAATGGCATCAGCATTTTCGCTCACTGCTGCATGGGCTATAGCTGCAATCGACTGCTTCACGCCAAGATTTACGACGCGAAAACCGTTATTGCTCAAGATGATGTCAACCAGATTCTTGCCGATGTCATGCACATCACCTGCAACTGTAGCCAACACGATCACGCCGCGATTAACCTCACCAGCATTGGGAAGGTACGCCTGTAAATAGTCCACAGCCTGCTTCATAACCTCAGCAGCAGAAAGGACGAACGGCAGTTGCATTTCACCGGTACTGAACAACTCCCCTACCGTCTTCATAGCCACCAGTAATTCATCATTGATGATCTCAAGTGGCGACATTGTGACTAATGCTTCCTCAAGGGCTGACTCCAAGCCCGGCTTTGTTCCAGCAATGATGTGGCCGCGAAGTTTTTCGCTGATAGAAAGTGCCGCAGTCGTCGTAGCAGAGGGCTGCGCCTGGTCGGGTTTGGCAGCCGTATCGAACAACGCAATGAAACTTTCCAGCGGGTCATATTCTGTGGTAGCGCGGTCGTAAATCAAATCTAAGCCAACGCGCCGCTGCTCATCCGGTATCGCCGTGAGCGGCAAAATCAGAGCTGGATTAACTATAGCCGACGAGAGACCTGCCTTGAGGCATTCATTTAAGAACAACGAATTCAGAACTTTTCGCGCTGCGGGGTTAAGTCCGAACGAAATATTCGATATTCCCAATGTGGTGTTGACCCCAGGGAATTTCTGGTTCAATGCCGCGATAGCTGCGATCGTTTCAAGTCCGTCGCGTCTGGTTTCGGCTTGTCCGGAACTGATCGGGAAAGTCAAACAGTCCACCAGAATGTCAGCCAAACCTAACTTCCAGCTGGTTTGTAACTCGGCGATAGCTCTGGAAGCGACCTGGACTTTCCCAGCTTCCGTTCGTGCCATCCCAGCTTCATCAATGGTGAGTACGACGACTGCCGCGCCATGCTCTACTACCAGCGGCATTATTTCGGAAAGTCGCTTTCCGCCATCTTCATAGTTCACCGAGTTTACGATGCAGCGTCCTGCAAGGCGTTCTAATCCGGCTTGGATAACCGCCGGATTGATAGAATCCAGCATCACCGGAAGCGGGACACCAGTTGCCAGCCTGGCAGCAAAGCTACTCATGTCGGCGGGCGGATCTCGCCCCACATAGTCCAGGCTCACATCTATGACCTGAGCCCCCGATGCCTGCTGACTTTTCGCAATTTCAACACCCTGATCCCAATCATCGGCCAACAACGCCTCACGGAATTTCTTTGAACCATTTGCGTTAGTACGTTCACCAATAATCAGATAGCCAGAAGCGTCGTCGGCCTGTCGTAATTCCACAGCCGAATACGTTGAAGAAACAGCTTGAATGGGCTGGACAGACACGGGTTTTCGTTCACATTCTCTAACGCGCCTAACAAGTTCTGCCAGGTGTTCCGGCGTGGTGCCGCAACATCCGCCCACCAGCGAAAGACCGTAGTTTGAGACGAATTCAGCAACTTCCGCCCCAAATTGTCTCGGCTGCATGGGGTAATGAACGCCTGTTGAGGTCATTTCTGGCAGTCCGGCGTTTGGCATCGCCGACACCACCGTGGTGTACCTGCTTAAGTAGCGCAATATCTGCCGCATTTGAGCCGGTCCTGTGCCGCAGTTCAGCCCGATGCAGTCTACTTTCTGGGCGGCAACGGCTACTAGCACCGCTGTGATGTCGGAACCTACCAGCATTGAACCCGAAGTTTCCAAGGTGACACTGACCAGAATCGGCAGTTGGCACCCCAGCGCGTGGTTGGCACGTTTACACGCAATGACCGCAGCTTTGGCTTGCAGTATGTCCTGGCAAGTTTCGATTTGGAAACCGTCAACCCCGCCGGTGATGAGCGCTTCGGCTTGGAGCTGGTATGCATCACGTAGGGCGGCAAACTCAATCTGCTCCAAAGTTGCCAGCTTGGTACCAGGCCCAATACTGCCTAGCACGTAGCGCGGTTTGTCGGTGAACTCATCGGCAGCCATGCGTGCCAACCTGGCGCTGGCTTGGGCAAATTCACCGATTCTATTTGCGATTCCGTATTCTGCCAGCGCAGTTAAGTTCGCCCCAAAAGAGTTAGTCTCGATGCAGTCACAGCCAGCTTGCAGAAACCCCCGATGCACTCCGATCACTGCCTCTGGGCGGGTAATGTTAAGTACCTCGTTGCAGCCCAGATTCCCCATGAAATCACGCTCGGGAATGTTCTGGGCTTGCAGCATCGTCCCCATTGCCCCGTCTGCAACTAGGGTTGATTCGTTAAGTGCTCGTTTCAACTCCCCCACGACGGCAAGCATACGCCGGTAGAATAAGAACATGTTTCGTGACATTGAGTTTGCCGCATTGCGTAATCCAGCCATAGTTGCAGCCTTTTCAGGCTGGAATGACGCGGGTGAGGCAGCTTCAGGCGTCATTGAGCATCTCTCCGATTGCTATGAAAGTGAAACTGTGGCGGTTCTCGACCCAGAGGATTATTACGACTTCCAAGTTTCGCGGCCGCATATCAAACGAGAGGATGACAAGCGGGTCGTGGAATGGGCTACAACTGAAGTCGTTTTGGTTCACCACCGGGAACGTGATCTCATCTTGATTGGGGGGCCGGAACCGAATTACCGCTGGCGTTCCTTCATCGACTACATCATGGCTTTGGTTGAGGATGTAAAACCGGAGTTGGTGCTGCTCGTGGGTGCGCTACTTTCAGATTCCCCGCATTCGCGCCCGATTGAAGTTGCAGTGACTACTGGCGATGCAAAACTCGCCGAAGAATATGAGTTGAATACTTCTGATTATGAAGGCCCCATTGGGATTTTGGGGGTTTTAGCTCATGAATTGGAAGATGCCGAAATCCCAACTGTTTCTTTCTGGGCAGCTATTCCACACTATGTCGCTGAGCCTCCAAACCCTAAAGGAACACTGGCTTTGCTGACACGCCTTGAAGAATTCCTCAATGCCTCCCTTGACTCAGGAGACCTACCACAACAAGCCGCAGATTGGACCGAACAGGTTGATGAAATGGTTCGTGATAATCCTGAGATTTTGCTATACATTTCCGCACTTGAAGAGCGAAGTGATTTAGACACGCCTCCCCCAACTGGTGAAATGATAGCCGCCGAGTTTGAACGCTATCTCAAGCGTCGCGGTCGAAACCCAAGCAGCTAAATCCCGCCGCTCATCCCAACTGGCGTTTGTTGTGCCGCTCTTGCTTGGATGCCCTACGACGCACCCACAAACTCGCCAAGATAGCAATAAAGCCGACAATCGCCGCAGCGATGAGCAGTACATAATGAACGTTAATGTCGTTCATAGTGCTGAATTCTGCTGACGGGTCTCCCACGCCTTCGTTAATCCACATGTCGATGTTCATTACGAAGCCCAGGATCAATATGAGCGGGAGCAAGCGAAGCGCTAAACTGCCGCCCGAGACTACCTTTTTCAGAATAAAGGCCACAGCAACTATTACGACGATTATCAGCACTGCCAGCTGGGTAATATGCCAATACCCAAGACCGTGGTAATACGAAAAATCAACAGGCATACCCTGGCTCTTTCACGCGCTGTTCAACTCGTCAAAAACAGACGGCAAATGGCAATGAATCTAAAAGACCGCTGCCAGTTGAACTAACATTTATCGTTTTTGCATCTGCGGCAGTGGGCTTACCGTCGGTTCCTAAATACATCACATCGCTTTTCTTTACCTTTGGAAGTTTGATGTTTTCTTCGTAGCCAGAGAGTTTACCGATGCTGCCTTTCAGTTTAGTTGGAGTGGCCGGATAACCAGGTGATAGCTGTTTTTTGGTATCAGCGAAAAGATTCCACGCCCTTGAAGCCCAAACTGAGCAATTCTCCGGGCATGTCCAGTAGCTGTGTTCGGTGACATATTTACTGAGCGTCTTCACATCGCCAGCAGATAAACTCGGGTTTGCTATCGAGTTACCGGTACTCATCTTTCGATAAGCTTCAAGGTTGAAGTAGACACCCTTTCCATCAGACTTGTTGCCAAAAGTTCCTACTGTCATTGTTTTTCCAGGCTCGAGACTATAACCAGCAATGACCAACCCAGATTTTGAAGTGTTCGTCACCATGAGGAAGGCGTGACCCCTGGTACCCCCATTGCCCGCGCTCACCAGCGTCAAAGTCGCAACGTGCGGGGCTGCCCCACGTGCTGAAAGTGTTTTGACTGCAAAAAAAGACGCTGTTATCAAGCACACAACCGTGGCAAATATCAGCAACTTTCGCAGCATTGTTGCCCTCTCGAATCTGATGGTTTTCGGTTGGTGTTCTGGCACCTTAGCACTACAGAAATCAATTCTGCCTGAAGATACGCTCAAAACAAGGGTAATAATCGCGTTCTTGTCATTGCTTCCAGTAACAAGGAATCCATGACAATCAGTAGTGAAACAAAAACGTTTCTTTCGAATTGTGGATCCTGCAACTGAAGTGCAGGATGACTTTGGGGTTTTTTTTGCGCTCTTGTGGCTCGCTGTTTTCTTTTGGTGGGGGTCACGGAACTAAGGCTCGCAGGGATTGCAGCATCTGATCAGGGTTTGCCGCCGAAAACACCGAAGAACCTGCGACAAAGGTGTCGGCTCCTGCGTCGGCCGCTCTGGCGATTGTTTCCTCGTTGATGCCGCCGTCAACCTGGATTGCGATTTCAATACCGCGAGCTTTCGCTAATTCGCGGGTACGGCGAATTTTCGGCAAACACAGGTCGAGGAAAGCCTGTCCCCCAAAACCTGGTTCCACGGTCATGAGCAAAATCATGTCCAGTTCGGGAAGTAATTCAGCATACGGCTCAATGCTGGTGGCAGGTTTGAGCGCCATCGCCGCCTTCGCACCCGCAGCCCGTAACTGCCGAGCTAGTCGAATTGGAGCATTCGATGCCTCTACGTGGAAAGTGACCGATTCACAACCGATTTCCGCATACGAAACCGCCCAACTGTCGACGTTGCTGATCATCAAATGAATGTCCATCGGCAGGGCTACATGTTTTCGTAGGCTCTCCACGACAGGTAACCCGAAGGTGAGATTTGGAACAAAGTGATTATCGGCGACATCTAGGTGAACGCCGTCGCTGCTCGGGATTTTGGCGACCTCGGCAGCCAGATTCGCCAAATCAGCATTCAAGACGCTGGTGTTAATCATGATTCCCACACGCTAACTCTACCAACCTCCTGCCGCAGAATGGACTTTAGCAGTCGGCATTCACATGCGTCGCAAGAGCGCCAAGAACATGGCGTCGCTGCCATGTCGCTGTGGCCACAGTTGGACGAAAGACCCGTCTGCACAATCTGGAACTTCAGGCAGAAACTCCGATGCTGAAAGCAGTTCTGCCTGCGATGGGTCGATGGAGTCTACAACTTCGTGTGTTTCACAAAGGTGTGGAGAGCAGGTCACATACGCGATCACGCCGCCAGGCATGGTCGCCTTTATCGCGCTTGCTAAGAGGTCATGTTGTAATGGAATTAGGTTTTCCAAGTCTGCCAGATTTCGGCGCCAGCGTGATTCGGGACGGCGGCGTAGTGCTCCCAGTCCAGAACATGGCACGTCAACCAACGTGCGGGAAAACTCGCCGGTATGCCAAGTTGAATCTCTACCATCAGACACCACGACTTTGGGTGGATTGGGGAAAGCCTTCAAATTCTCACGAACCAACCGAGCCCGCTGTGGTTGCAGTTCATTTGCTACCAATTCCTCACCAGCCATCGTTGCCAGTCCGGCCAGCAGTGCCGTTTTTCCGCCGGGACCTGCACACAAATCAAGCCAAACGCCTTTTGGTGCTTGCGCGCGCGTCAATGCCAGCGTAACCAACTGCGAACCTTCGTCTTGGACTCCAGCTATTCCAGCTTTGACCTCTTGGTACCAGTTAGGAGGATGATCCAGATAAGCGCAATAGGGGGAATATTTTCCGGTTGTAACATCACGAAGTTCAGCTACAGCCATTAGCGTCGGACGTACGGCAAGGTGTACCTGCGGATTGATATTATTCGCAGCTAAAGCAGGGGGAAGCTCTTCACTATCGAGTCGGTGTGCAAAGGATTCCACAATCCAGGCGGGATGATGATTTCGCAATGCCAGTTCTTCCATCGGCTTAAGACCGGAAGCTAGCACATCTAACCACTGCGAAAGGTTTCGCTCCGCTATTTTTCGTGATGCTGCATTCACTAGTCCACTGACCCGGGATCCGACTAAGTTATGTGCGAGTTGCACAGCGCTATGTACTGCCGCATGGTCTGGAGTCCGCAGCGTCAACAACTCGTGACAAACCATCCGAAGGATTACCAAGACGGCAGGTTGCAGCTTGTTCGTGCTCCTACTTGCAGCCTGTGCGATTATCAGGTCGTAAGTGCCTTGCAGGCGGCAGGTTCCGGCCACTAGCTCGGTGATAAACCCGGCATCGCGGGAGTCGAAAGTTGTTTGCGAAAGCTGCTTTGCCAGTTCCAGGTTTGCATATGCCGCTTTTCGGTTCACAGCGTCTAGGGTGCGAAAAGCCGTTAACCGCGCCTTGCTCACACTCATTCGTCTTTATCCTGCCAAGATGTGATGGGAAGTTCGCGTAAGCCGCGTGCCCAATCGGTTGCAAGCATGGGTCGTTTGCCTGATGGTTGCACCATATCAAGCACCAAATCTCCATTCCCAGTGGCAATTTTCACTTCGCGTGCCCCAATAATCCATTCACCAGGTTTGGTTCGAGCCACCGGTTCGCAGGCGGGAAAAGCGCTCAAAATTCGGAATCGTTCACCGTTCACAGCTGTCCAAGCCATCGGTTTAGGATTGCATCCGCGAATCAGCCGCTCAATTTCAACTGCTGAGGCTGCCCAATTGATCTGGGCAGTCGCTGGCGTGATCTTGGGGGCATAGGTCACACCGTCCACTGTCTGCGGGGTCAGTACCGCAGTTCCGGCAGAAATCTGGTTCAAAACCTGTTCCAGCAGGACAATCCCCTGGCTCTTCAAATCGTCCAGTAAAGCTCCGGCAGTCCGGCCTGCGATGTCGACACTCATTTGTCCGTATAGTGCTCCAGCGTCCAATTCTGTGACTAAGGAAAAGATACTGACTCCGGTTTGCGCGTCCCCAGCCATGATTGCGTGTTGCACCGGTGCTGCCCCACGCCACCTGGGCAGTAACGAGTAATGGATGTTGATCCAGCCGTGGCGCGGTATTTCCAATATCTCTGCCGGAATCAACCCACCGTATGCGACGACAACACCGAGATCGGCGTCCTTTGTTGAAAGCCACGATTGCACAGCTTCCGTTTTTAGAGATGGCGGCTTCAGCACCGGGGTTCCAGCTTCGTCCGCGAGCTGTGCCACTGCACTTGGTATGAGCGCTTTGCTACGCCCCGTTGCTGCATCGGGTCTGGTGAGTACCCCGACTACTTGATGCGGTTCGGTGAGTAGGGCTGCCAAGGTATTGGCGGCAACGGGTGGAGTTCCTGCGAATAACAAACGCATACCCTAAGCGTATTCGGCTAATGCCTTCAGGTGGAATTCGCTCCCGGTACCCGTGGAGAGCTGAGACTATGCCCGCGCTAGTCACTCGATGTTGTGGGGATCAACAATAACCTTTACTGGCTCTGCTTTTTTGGCTGCTCGTACCGAGCTCAGCGTGCGCACAGCACTTACCAGCGCCATGCCATCAGTTGGGGGGCAACGTAAAATCGCCACGTAACTTTCAGGGTCTGGAGTTGGTATCGGTCCAACAACTTCGACGGACGCCGGTAGTTCGGAATTGTCAAGGTAGGGCTTTAGCGCTGAGAAGCTTCCTTCAAGTCTTACCATCTTTACCGACGGTGGCAGCTTTGCCTGCACCCTATCCAGCAGCTCTCGGGCAGCGAACCCAGAAGCATCTAGTCGCAGCAGCGCTTGTGCTGGGCGGTTGGCATGATCGCCAACCAGCAGCACTGACCCACCCAGTTCTGCTGGCCTAACCAGCGCAGTGGCACTCATCCAGCGTCGCAAGGTTTCTTCTCCTACTCTTAGGTCGGCTCTGCTTAGCATTGCAGTTGTGTCGAGTAACACTGCTGCGGCATAGTCTGACTTGGCCACCGGCTCTGCTCCGGGAGTGCAAATCACTAGTGATGGGGCTTCAGCTACTTCGCTGAGTCGATGGTCAATAGAGCTAAATAGCACTTTGACTTGGGGTAATGCCTTTCCCAGTTCCACAGCAGCCTGCCGAGAGTCAGCCAAAACCTGAATTAGGACTGGGCCTTGGGAAAGCCCAGTACGAATGTGCGTAAATCCATCATGCGGAATTCGAGTTTGCCGTTCTCCCGGATGCTGAATAACATTGCTGACTTTTGGAGAAACGGCCCTAACT
>WRJP01000016.1 GCA_009778535.1 Propionibacteriaceae bacterium
AGGAGCCGCTACCGCAATTGCTGAACCAGTAAACAGCAGCAACAAAACTAATGCAGCACAGCCACGTAATGCTCGCTGCAAAGACTTCATATCCAGAGCCTACCGAATCGCCTCCATCTAGTCGATTGAGGAATCCGAAACCAGCGGGACAGGACGGCAACCAGCCTAAAGGGGTGAAAAAGAAACGTGTGGCGGAGCTTTCGCCCCACCACACTCTCCCTTACACGAATCACCCATGTAAGGAACTTCCAGCTTAGCCTATTTCATCAAGCTAATTATTTTCCCCCATCGCTAGGCGGGTGGAAGTATGGCAGCGAAAATCGACCCCTGGACAAAGTAGATCAGGAATGCGATCGCCACCACGTACAGCAACGGATGGACATCTTTCGCTTTGCCGCGGAAAAGTTTCACAGTAACGAAGAGAATGAAACCAACGCCAATCCCTACCGTGATCGAGTAGGCAAATGGCATCAAAATGATCGCAAAGAACGCCGGGATTCCCTCCTCCGGATCGTTCCACTTGATCTCTAGGACTTGCGCCATCATCAAGAAGCCGACGAACGCCAAAGCTGGCGAGGCAGCCTCGCCAGGAACCATGTTCACTAGCGGTGCCAAGAAGATAGCCAGTAAAAAGGCTACGCCCGTGGTGATCGAAGCCAAGCCGGTACGCGCCCCATCGCCTACGCCAGAGGCAGATTCGATGTAGGAAGTATTTGAAGAGGTGGACGCAAGACCACCAAATACCGCACCGAGGGAGTCAATAACCAGGATTTCCTGGGTACGTGGCGGGTTACCATCGGGTTGCAGCAACTTACCTTCGGCGCCCACGGCAACGATGGTGCCCATCGTGTCGAAGAAGTCAGCCAACATCAACGCGAATATCAGCATGA
Organism: Propionibacteriaceae bacterium; assembly: GCA_009778535.1. Taxonomy (GTDB): domain Bacteria; phylum Actinomycetota; class Actinomycetes; order Propionibacteriales; family Propionibacteriaceae; genus Propionicimonas. Next base: position 891 of record WRJP01000016.1, read on the forward strand.
TTACGGCAAGCACTCCAACCGGAGAGGCAAAACCGCCAAAGAAGAACTCAAACGGGCCTTTCCACGGTATCAATAGCAGGTTCAAGTCAATGCCTCCCCAACCATCAAACGCCGGAATATTAGACATCCAGCCAGTTGGGTTGACGACGGCACCGGTATCATCCTTGGCAGCACCAGGCGCAAAGGCAGCTTGGAAGATCATCCCAAGCACGGTGCCGGAAAGAATGGCAATCAACATCGCACCTTTAACTTTCAGGACATGCAGCACGATTAGAAGCACTAATGCGAACACGAAAGTAAATATCGGCCAGCCCTCTAGACTGCCACCGATGCCTAGTTGCACTGGAGTGCCCACCGCTGGCCGGACAATGCCACCGTTAACTAAACCTATGAAAGCAATGAACAGCCCGATACCGACCGAAATCGCAGAGCGAATGCTACGCGGAACTGCGTTAAAAACTGCCTTACGGAATCCTGTGAACACCAAGATGGTGATAATCACACCCTCCCAGAAGACTAAACCCATCGCCGCAGGCCAGCTCATCATGCCCTGGCCAACGATGGTATAAGCGACCATCGCATTCAGCCCCAGACCTGCTGCCACAGCTATCGGGAAACGGGCAATCCCACCCATCGCAATTGAGAGCAAACCGGCCAATAACGCAGTCGCTGCCGCCACAGCCGCCATCGAAGCTGGAACTGCACCAGGTTCACTGATGGGCATGCCGTTAACAAGGTTGCCGTTTAGATCAGGTACCGTTCCGATGATGATCGGGTTTAGCACGATGATGTACGCCATGGTGAAGAATGTCACCAAGCCGCCGCGCACCTCGCGGCCAACGTTGGAGCCGCGTTTCTTGATCTCAAACCAAGAGTCAACAGTAAGTGGTTTTTTCGTCGGCTTTGCCGCCTTCTTTGTTGAAGTCATGGGGAGATACTAGCGCCAAACTGTGCCGACTTCGTTGCTGTTTCCGCAAATGACCATTACGAAAAACTGGGATCGCTACCTTCCTAACTAATGACACACCCTCACACGGTTTTTCTGCTGACACAAGCTGTTTCATGATTACCAAAGACACCGTAGACTGGGCTTCATGACATCGGAAGATGATCCGGTACCAACACGAAAGCCAATACTGGTACAGGCGCCGGTTAAAGCACTGGATACCGACGGCAGACTGATATTGATAATCGGTACCGCTGGTTTCGCTGTTGCTTCACTCGTCTGTTTTTTCAGCTACGCTTCACTGGCGGCTTCAGACCAACTCTGGCGTTTCTGGACGGCGCTACTCGGCACTGCACTTGGGTGCATTGCCCTGACTGTTGTGCTAATCACCCGCTCCCGAAAGTCCGACCCCAGCAGCGAAGACCAAACGCTGTCCTAACATTTTCCAAGCAAACTGGCGAGATTCGCGGCGATTTCACTCGCTTCGGAATCCGACCCCACTGCTACGACATGGTTGGCGACCTGGTCATATAACGACTGACGGTCGTCAAACCGCTGGGTCAATTTGGCAGATTGCAGAACCGGACGGGTTGGGTCGTTGCCAAGCCGGTTAAGCGCAGCTGACAAAGAAATTTTTAACCAGACGACGTTCACTTTCTTTAATGCTTCCCGTATTGCTGGTGTCTCAACAGCGCCACCACCAAGTGCAACCACCACATACGGGACTCTCAGTGCTTGCAGCACCGCCTCACGCTCAATCGTCCGAAATGCTGCTTCGCCAGCATCGGCAAAGATGGACGAAATCGATCCGTGCTCGCGTTCGATCTCGGCATCGACATCTACGAAATTCCAGCCAATCAACTCGGCGAGTCTGCGGCCGACACTGGTCTTTCCGGCACCCATGAACCCTGTTAAGGCAATGCAGTCGCCACGGGTTTGCGTACATGTGGAAGGCTGCGGCGCAGCGGCCGCGAACATTGCAGACAGCGGTGCACGGTGGCCAGTAAATAGTTGGAACTGTAAGCAGGCTTGGTGTACCAGCATGTCAAGACCCGAAACAACGATGGCACCGCTGGCTGCGGCCAGTCGTGCAAACTCAGTTGGCCAATTCCAATAGACGGCATCGAAAACTAGCTTGGCTTTGAAGCTGTCGCCTTGGCCTAAGACCTCAGCCGGAAGCGTGGAGATTAAGACTTCATGATGGCCGCGATGCCAATCGGCAAGCTCGACCAACTCAACGTCGATATGCAAGCGTTCGGCAACATGGAGAAAAGCGGCGGCTTTGGGCAAATCTCTGGCATAGACCTGGACTTGATCAATACCCAGCTCAGCCAGTGCAAATAGCGCCGAGAGCGCTGTCGCACCCGCTCCCAACACGGCTGCCTGCTGGTAGCCGTGCCAAGGCGGACGCAGCGCAGCAACCAATCCTCCAACATCGGTATTGTCAGCTAACCAACCTGAATCGGTGCGCACCAGCGTGTTGGCGACCCCCACATCGCGCGCGACTTGCGTGGCATCGTCAGCCAATTCCAACGCCCTCCGCTTCAGCGGCATAGTCAGCGACAGTCCCCGCCAGCTAGCGTCTAATCCGGTTAAAAACTCGTCCAATTCAGCTTCTGTGACTTCGTGGATTCCATATTCCCAATCATCCAGTCCGTAGGCACGATACCCCGCTGTATGTAACGTCGGAGATAACGAATGGGCGATTGGTGAGCCAAGCACCGCACAACGAGTCTGCCGCTGTTTTTTGCCGGTCATCGATGTCCTTTGAGGAGTCCGCCGACTATGTGTCCGGCTTTCACGCATTCGGCGTGTGTTACGTCGTAGTGGGTCACGGCTCGTACCGCTTTCGCGCCAACCGCAGACAGCCGAACCTGGTTCGTCTGCGCTTGCGCAATGACTTGGCTCGCGTCCAGATCACCCGAATCCAGCAATACGATGTTCGTGGCCACGCTAGTAGGATCGATTGCGTCTGGAGCGTGTTCGGCGACGGCTAGTGCAAACGCCAGTGCTGCAGCATGATCTTCAGCCATGCGGTCAACGTGGTGGTCTAGCGCATAGAGCGCGGCGGCCGCCAATACGCCCGCTTGCCGCCAACCAGCGCCCAAGCGTTTGCGCTGCACTCGCGCCCTAGCGATCGTGTCTGCATCGGAGACCAGCATTGAGCCAGCAGGAGCACCAAGCCCCTTTGAAAAACAGACGTTCACCGTGTCGAAATACTGCCCATATTCACAAAGCGGGGTTCCGGTGGCCACATGGGCATTCCAGAGCCGAGCGCCGTCGAGATGCATTTTCACCCCAACGCCGCTGCACAGTTCACGAATGGCTTTGATGTCCGCGAGTGGATAGATCGTACCCCCGCCGAAATTGTGGGTATTTTCCAGTTCGACTGCCGCCGTCGAAACCAGATAGGGGCCAGCGTCTGGAGTAATGATATTTGCGATCTGTGCTACGCTACCTAGCCCGTCTGCTGATTCCCAGGTTCGCAAACTCACCCCATGCAGCGCAGCGTGTGCCCCCAACTCAGCACGCGCGATATGTGCGCGGACATCGCAAATGACTTCCTGCCCCGGAGCTACTAGCGACCAAATCCCTAACAGGTTGGAAAGTGAGCCTGTGATCGTGAAAAGACCGGCTTGGTGACCGAGTAATTCAGCGGTGCGCGCTTGCAGTTCCAAAACCGTCGGGTCTTCACCGAAAACATCATCCCCTACTTCCGCTTCGGCCATCGCTTTTCGCATACCAGCAGTGGGTTTCGTCAAGGTATCAGAACGCAAATCAATCACGGCATCTATTCAATCACAACGTGTTTAGTTAACATGTGTAGGAATTGACGAAAAACGCTGCACAAACCCTTGGCCGATACACCAGCGTTCTGCTGGCAGCAGGAAGTTCCTAAAAGTCTTCCAGACGGTACGCCTGGACTGCGTTGGAACGTCCCGGTATGCCCTTGGACAAGCGCTCGGCGATGGTGAACGCCAACTCAAGAGACTGATTGCGATTTAGACGCGGGTCGCATGCAGTCTCGTAGCGTGAAATCAGGTCGGTTTCATCGAGTTCATCGACCCCACCCACACATTCGGTCACATCGTCGCCGGTCAGTTCGATATGAACTCCGCCCGGCCAAGTGCCCATTTCGTTGTGCACATCGAAGAAGCCGTTAACTTCCGCAACAACGTCGGCAAAGGCTCTGGTCTTGTAGCCATTCTCGGAGGTAAAAGTGTTGCCGTGCATGGGGTCACAAACCCAGGCAACCTCGCGTCCGGTCGAAGTCACTGCACCAACCAGTTCCGGCAGCACCTTACCTACCAGGTTCGCACCCATTCTGGTGATGATGGTAATCCGTCCAGGTTCATGATCAGGGTCAACCCGATTCAGCAATTCGACCGCTTCATCTGGGCGTATTGTCGGTCCAAACTTGAATCCAATGGGGTTACGTAAATGTCGCACAAACTCCACATGCGCCCCATCAATCCTACGGGTGCGTTCACCAACCCAAACCATGTGCGCACTAGTGTCATACGGGGTTAAAGTTCGCGAATCGATTCGTGTCAGCGCATGTTCATATTCCAGCAACAGCGCCTCATGGCTGGAGTAAAGATCGACGGTACGGATGCTGGCATCATCTACCCCGCATGCCACCATGAAAGCCATTGCGCGTTCAATCTCGGCAGCCATCGTTTCATAGCGTTCTTCAACATTCGAGCTATGCACAAAGTCGGAATTCCAGGTATGCACCGTGCGCAAGTCGGCGAAGCCTCCCTTCACGAAGGCTCGTAGCAGATTCAAGGTGGCTGATGAGCGGTTGTAAACCTCAATGAGACGAGTGGGGTCATGTCTGCGAGCGGCTGGGGTGAATTCGAGTGAGTTGACCCCATCACCGCGATAGCTCGGCAGTGACACGCCATTGCGGGTTTCGTAGTCTTTGCTGCGGGGTTTGGCGTACTGTCCCGCGATCCTGCCAACTTTCACTACCGGCATTTGCGCAGCGTAGGTGAGCACGACTGCCATCGACAGCAAGACCCGCAACTTCCCGCGAATATCTTGAGCCGTTACCGAATCAAAGTTTTCGGCGCAATCCCCCCCTTGCAACAAGAAGGAGCGTCCCGCAGCTACGTCTGCAATCTTGCGCCGCAATTCGTCGCACTCTCCGGCAAAAACCAGTGGCGGACGGGTGCGTAACTCGGCAAGAACGCTATCCAACTCGTTGGCGTCGTCATATTGCGGTTGCTGCTGCGCAACTAGTGAATGCAATTGTGCCAGGGTCGGAATTTGATTAGTCACATCGAAAGCATACGACGTTTCGCTGCCTTCATCCCAGCTACTACCCGCACCTGAGAAGGCCTAGTTTTCGTCCTCGACTGCTATTGGTGGCTGTAACGTCGGCGGGTCGCCGCCGCCTGGGCGCGCTCGCACTATTGTCTCTACCTCGGCTGCACTCACTGTTCCGGCTTTAACTGACGAACCGTAGGCATCGACATAGGTCTGCCCGGACAGTTGCTGAATGGCAAACATAACTTCATCTGTTACCCAACGCAGCATGTCATGGTCGTTGAGTCCGGCAGCGTGTTCGTCGAAGTTCAGTGGCTCTCCGACCACAGCCAGAGGCTTACGCAGCCATGGAATCCCCAACGGACCTTTAACTTTGTAGGTGTTGAATATTGCGATTGGAATGACGGGAACTTTGGCGGCTAACGCGAGCCGTGCCACCCCCGTCTTGCCCTTATGTAAGCGCCCATCTGGAGAGCGAGTTCCTTCTGGGAAGATGCAGACCAAGCCGCCGCTTACTAGGCGTTCAAGGATTGGCGCCAGCGCCGCCAGCCGATCCTTGGGGTTAGCTCGGTCAATGGGAACCTGATTGATCGCTTTCATGAAAATCGCTACCACTTTTGAGCCAAGACCGCGGTCGCCCCGAAATAGTTCTGCTTTCGCCGGAAATAGCAGGGGTCGCTTCACGAGGGCGGGCAGTACATAGGCATCGGCAGAAGCAATGTGATTGCTGGCGAGGATGGCAGGTCCATGTTTGGGGATGTTTTCGGCTCCGCTGATCTTTCCCCGTAGTACGAGTCGCACAACTGGTGTGAACATTAGGTATTTGAATAGCGTGTAAAACATCAATCTTCCTCGTGCTGCTGTTTGCTGGCGCAAACGTCATGTTCTTCACAACTTGGCGATTCCCAAATATGGCCGATTCGCTCGAATACTTCAACTCCGACGGGGTTTATTCCCGGGGATGCCAAGGCGTGAGCAAGCAGCGCATGCAAGCATTTGACGCGATCTGGCATCCCTCCCGCACTCATCTGCGCGATCTGGGGGACCTGCTCCAGGCTGTTCCGGTCGCTGAGATATTCCTGGTGTGCCTGCCGATAGCGACGCGCAAAGTCGGCATCGGACGCTAGGCGCTGCGACAGTTCGGCCATCACGCCCTTCGATTCCAACTGGGAGCAAGCCGTCACCGCTAGCGGACAGGTCAGGTAGTAGGTGGTAGGAAAGGGGGAACCGTCGGATAGGCGCGGCATGGTGGCGATCACTCCAGGTTTCCCATATCGACAGCGCCAAGCAACCCCTGCTATGCCACGCGGGCTGCGTCCTAGTTGTGCGGCGACGATGGCTTCGTCGGTAGCAGTTAGTTGCTGTAGCTGCATTTTTCAATGTCTCCCACAACGCTTGGGGGCGTTTCCAGTGTAAATCTGATGAACCATATGAAATCTAGCGGTTCACTACCTTACGCGCTGGAGCGTCGGCAGTCTGAATCGAACCTAACAAACGCCCCCACCAGGTAGCTCCCTGCTCTTGATCGGATTTTTGATTCTCGGCTTCGATCACGACACCAGCAGCGATGGGCTCGCCGTTATCGGCTACTACCTTAAAGCCAGTTTCTCCAGGCATCACCCAACCAAGGCGTTCCCTGGCTTGCGTTTTCACGAATTCTGGGTCGTTCCAGCGGTCAAGCTCGGCTTCCAGCTCAGCTATCTTTGCCGAACGCTCCCTGATCTGTTGTTCCACAACCGCTAACTCGTGTTGCTGTCCGATGTAGATGCGTATGGTGTTGGCATATGACAGGCCTAGCACCACAAGAACCAAGATCAAGATGAATGCCCTCCTGGTCGCTGTCGACCCAATCGGAGTGCGTTTTACGACTTCCGGCTCGTCATGGTTCGGAGTTTCTGTCCTGTTGGACTCAGTTTGGCCAGGGCGTGTTCGCGCAGTTCCGTGTCGTTTTGAACGACCCGGGCCTGTATTTGAACGCGGAGTGGTCTTCACCTGCCAAATTCTAAATGCTCATATGTAAAACGCTGCCACGGCGCGCCACCCACCGAGTCGGTAGCCATGCGATCCCGGTTGAACCGCAGCCAAGCAGAAAGCAGGTATAGCCCGTCGTGAGACTGTTTGAGTGAACCAGCGGTTCCTACTCAACAGACGAGTTCCGGCTGTGTATAACACCCTTGGCTTTCCACAGCCTGGGTGTTTCAGTGCAAGAAGAAGTGGCTGCCACCCATATTGCTAGATATGGAACGAGAAGTGTTGGTAATCGCAGCAGCCGGAGATTTGCAGGATTCAATCCTGTCAGTAGTTGCTGCCCAAGAGCTAAAAGGACGGGTAGCGACTGATGCCGCTCAGGCAGTGCCGCATTGGCAGCGGGCAGAAACTGTCGTCATCGCCCAAGATCTTGCCGAGGAGTTAGCTGCCCATTCTCTGCCGCATCGAGACCAGGTGTTTCTAGTTGGAAACAACGAATCAGTTTTAGCGACTTGGTCTACGCCGCTGGGAGCGAAAGTGCTAGTCATTCCAGAGCAACTAGCTTGGCTTGGCGCTGTCCTTGATGAAGGCTCGACGAAGTCGGGAGCGCCTGTGTACGCATTTCTGGGAGGCAGTGGCGGAGCAGGAGTTTCCACATTGGCGGCGGCAGTTGCTTTACGTGCCTCTAAACAGGGGTTGCGTAGTGTGTTGGTGGATGTTGACGCGTTAGGAGGCGGAATCGACTTACTGCTCGGCGTTGAACAAATTCAGGGATGGCGCTGGCCAAGTCTAGGAGCCGCCGAAGGTTATGTGGGTGATATTCGCCAATATCTTCCCCAAGTTGGGGGAGTCGCGGTAGTTTCGATGTCGCGTGATTCACATGTTGAGTTAGCCAAGGAGCCGCTGGTTGCGATCATACAGGCGCTGCGTCGTACCCATGATTTGGTTGTAATTGATGCTGGGAGGTCAGTCAGCGGTGCATCCATTCAGGCCGTCCGGTTAGCGACACAACGGTTCTTGCTGGTGATGGCAACAGTACGTGGAATTGCTGCCGCCGGTCAGGTTATGCGGGCGTATGGGTGTGACGTTGAGCTAGTTGTGCGCAAACCAGCAGGTGCTGCCGACGCTACGACAGTAGCAGAACTGCTGGGGCAACGAGTTGTTGCCATGCTCCCTGAGGACAAAACCTTAGCTGCCGCCGCTGAGCGAGGAGAGCTTGCCTGGATGAGCGCGCGACGGAGTTACCTGCGAACCTGCGCGGCATTGATAAACCGATGAATGAGCTAGATGAGATACGCGATTACCTGAGCCGGAACCATGTTCAGATGGGGCCGGTGGAAGTCAGCCAAGCCCTGCGGAATATGGGGCAGTTGGTGACCGATGCTCGGGTACGCTCGCTCGTCGGAGCCTTACGACAGGACAGCATTGGAGCCGGAATTTTAGACCCGCTCTTGGATTTGCCTGGAGTTACGGATGTCATCGTAAATGGCCCCCAGCAGGTTTATTTCGACCGCGGTAAGGGGTTGGAGCTTTCCGATGTTAGTTTCAACGACGACGCAGCCGTGCGGCGCTTAGCTATCAGGCTAGCGGCGAGCATTGGAAGAAGGCTAGACGAGGGCAGCCCTTTCGTAGATGCACGGCTGCCAAATGGCGTGCGGGTACACGCTATTTTGGGTTCGCTTACCGACTGTGGCACCTGTCTTTCGCTGCGAATCCCGCCTCAGATTCAACTCACGCTTCCAGATTGGGTGATGAATGAAACCATGAGTAAATCTGCCGCGATCTTATTAGATCGGCTGGTGGAGAAACGGCTGGCGTTTTTAGTGACTGGAGGCACGGGTTCGGGCAAGACGACGCTCTTGAGTACATTGCTTGGTCAAGTTGATTCCAATGAACGGATTGTGATTGTGGAGGATTCTCGCGAGTTGGATCCGCGTCATCCACATTGCATCCGTTTGGAATCGCGCACTGCCAACACTGAAGGGACAGGAAAGATAACGATGACTGATCTGGTACGGCAGGCGCTTCGGATGCGCCCAGACCGAGTTGTGGTCGGAGAAGTTCGTGGCGGTGAGTTGGTGGATTTGTTGACTGCTTTGAACACGGGGCACGAAGGTGGAGCTGGGACGGTTCATGCAAACTCAGCTAGCGACGTACCAGCGCGATTGGAAGCTTTGGCTGGATTGGGTGGGATGCGCAGCGATACTCTGCATTCCCAACTGGCTGCTGCTTTGGATGTTTTCATTCATATCCGTCGTTTGGCTGGTGGAAGGCGTTGGGTCGAAGAAGTCGCTGTCATCGAATCCAGTGCAGGTAGATGCCAGGTAGTTCCTGCGGTTCGGTTTTTTCCTGATGGTCGAACCCAGCGTGAAGCTGGGTTTTCTAGGTTGGAAAAACTGGTTGCGTGATGACAATTTTGTGTGCGGCGTTGTGTGGTTTGACGGTGTGGCTTGTGATTTTGCCATTCCGCAGCGCAGCACCGTTGCAGCAGCGTTCGCCGTTGGCTCAAAGAAACTGGCGGCAGCATTGGCCGTTACTGACGGGTCTTTTTACAGCTTTAGTCGTGGCTTTGTTAGGGAAGATCGGGATTGGGCTGGCGGTGGGAGGAATAGTTGGAACTGTCAGCAGTGTTGCGCAGGCAGCTCACAAGCGGAGAACCGCAGCCTTGAACAGCGAAAGAGTCCTAGCGGCTTGCCGAGAATTATCCGCGTTGTTGAAACTGGGGATGGGTGGTGTGGACGCTTTGAAAGCGATGGTTGGTGATTGCGATGTATTTGCCGAACCTGCGGCACTGGCTCATCTTGGAGGGGATATCGCTGCAAATATCGGAAAGCTTGGCGATGAACCAGGGTTTGGCTCCTTGAAGAATCTAGCGACAGCTTGGAAAATCTCCGAAACGACAGGAGCGTCGTTAGCAGAAACGGTTGATGTTCTCACTGCGGAACTAGCCGGACAGCAAGAAATAAAACTTGCCCAAGCCGTTGAATTAGCACCATCACGAACGACAAGTCGCCTTTTGGCGGTTCTGCCCCTCGCCGGAGTGCTCTTAGGGTATGGCTTGGGGGGAGATCCGGTGGGGTTTCTAGTCGATTCTATTTTGGGCGAGATTGTTTTAGTCTGCGGGGCTGGTATGGCATGTGCGGGAATCCTGTGGTGCGAACGGATAACTAATGCTTAGCTTGACTGCCATCGCTGTAGGAATCACTGTCTGGCTGCTGCAAACTCCTTCTCCATTGCAGCGTCTGAAACCAGGGAATGAGAAAACGCTAAGCAAGGCGTTGCAGCGATTGGTCAATTGGACAAAAACGGTTCCAACCACCCAGCGGTTGCGGCAAGCCAACATAGCCAGTCAAGACCTGCCACTGATCGCTGATCTTCTTGCGGTCTGCTTAGAAGCTGGTATGCCGTTGCGTAGTGCGGTGGCAGCGTATGTGGAGGCTTCATCCCAGCCCGCCGCAGTGGTATTGACTGGGGTCTTGGCACGGATTCAGATAGGGATAGATGAAAAAACGGCTTGGGATGAAGTACGTGCCGTGTCTGGTTGGGAAGCCTTGGCATCCCAACTGAGTTTCAGTGCCGCAGCTGGAACTTCTACCGCGGCTGCGCTAAGGATGGTTAGTGCCAGTATGCGCAAAGCTGCCGCGGCTTGCGCAGGCGAGAATGCAAGAAGTGTCGGAGTAAAGATAGTGTTCCCACTCACGCTGTGCTTCCTTCCGGCGTTCATACTTTTGGGCATCGTTCCGATCATTGGAGGAATCGTTTCTGGAGTGTTCGGATGAGAAAAATATCCACAGCTTTTCATGTGCATGGACGCATATCCACACCTTCACATGCAACAAGCAAATCTTGCAGCTTCCAAACCAAAATGAATAGTGCGAACCCGCAAAGATAGAAAGGAAAACTATGTTGAGTCTCTTGCAAAAACGCACCGATGAGCGTGGAATGACCACTGCGGAATATGCGGTTGGAACTGTCGCTTCTGTGAGTATTGTCGGGGTTTTGATTGCGATTATTCAGAATCCTGAGTTTCAAGCATTACTTATGAACCTCGTTGGAATCATCTTCAATGCTATGCAGCGGATGGTAGTCGGTTAGACCTTTTGGGTAGGGGCGGCATGACCGTCGCTCCTACCCAAGCCAAAGTAAAGACCAGGTGCAGAAAGGAGAAAAATGCCGCAAATCACGACGCGTCAAACAGACGAGGACGGCATGGTCACAGCGGAACTGGCTTTTGCTTCACTGTTCGCTGCGGGCTTTGTGGTACTGCTTGCCTGGGTAGTTTCGTTGCTGCTTGTTTTTGCTGGCTGTTATTCCACTGCTTCGCAAGTCGCGCGGCAGAACGCTCGTGGCGATCAGGCTGCGGTGAAGTTGGCTATCGACGCTGGCCCTCCAGGGTCAACTGTCGTCATCACGCGCTCAACAACCATGGTTACTGTGCAGGTAAGAGTTGCAGCGCAGCCTTGGGCAAAATGGCTACCTGCCGTGCCCTTGACAGCGCAGGCTCATGCTTTTATTGAGAGCGGGTGAGACATGTCAACCGGTCATGACGACCAGGCAGGCTCGGGAACAGTGCTGATAGCAGCTGTGTTGCTGATCGGTTGCCTGTTAGCTGGGTTAGCTGTTAGTGCCGCAGCGTATTTAGTGAAGATGGAGCAGGTAAGTCAGGCTTCGGATTTGACAGTTCTGGCAGCCGCGGGATTTGGATGTGACGCAGCGGAAAATGTTGCAGCAACCCATCATGTCGAAATCCTAAGCTGCGAGTTTGCTGGTGACGCATTCGACCACGTTGCCATAGTCACAGTCGCTGGAGAGTTCAACCTTTTTGGATTCAAATCCCAAATCACCCAAACCGCCTACGGCGGAAAGTTGGCAAACTGACCCATTTCGCCGAAGGTTCTGATCTGTTGAGTCTTTCTTTGTAATCCGTCACTCGTTGGGGTTTCGATACCGCCTTCGTCAAGCGACGATGTCGGCCGGAAAAAGCCGCGTCGCAACAACATCGCCCCAACCCAGGATAAACTTGCGGGCGTGATTGACCCGAAGTTGCTAAGAACTGATCCTGAGCTGTTACGTCGTTCCCAAGGTGCCCGAGGGGAGTCGGTAGCCTTAGTCGATGAACTCATCACTGCCGACGAAACCCGGCGCTCTTTAATTGCGGCATTTGAGAAGTTGCGTGCCGAGCAGAACCAAATCGGGAAACAGGTAGCGAAAGCCACCGGAACCGAAAAAACGACACTACTTGATCGCACTAAGCAACTATCGCTGGATGTTAAGGCAGCCAATAATGCCAGTGAAGCCGCTGAAGCCAAGTTCACTGAGCTGTTGAAAGCGTTTCCTAATCTGGTTTTTGACGATGTTCCGCTCGGCGGAGAAGACGATTTTCGCGTCTTGGAAACTATCGGAGCCCCCCGCGATTTTCTAGCCGAAGGGTTCGCCCCGAAAGATCACCTGGAACTAGGAGAGGCGCTAGGTGCGATTGACATGGATCGCGGCGCAAAGGTTTCGGGGTCGAGATTCTATTTTCTAACTGGCGTCGGTGCTCAACTTGAGTTTGCGCTCATCAACTTGGCCATCAGCAAGGCGCTGAGTTGGGGATTCACGCCAATCCTTCCCCCGGCGTTGGTTAAGGCCTCAGCGATGGAAGGCACCGGTTTTCTTGGCCAAGCCGCCCAGGATGTGTATCACTTGCCAAATGACGATCTTTATCTGGTGGGAACCTCAGAGGTTGCGTTGGCTGCTTATCACAGCGGCGAGATTCTGGATGCAGCTTCGCTGCCGCGTAACTATGTGGGTTACAGCCCGTGTTTTCGGCGGGAGGCAGGTTCCTACGGGCGTGACGTGCGCGGAATCTTTCGGGTGCATTGGTTCGACAAAGTGGAGATGTTTGTTTTCTGCGACCCGGAGAATTCCCACGCCGAACACCAACGGCTGCTCGGGTATGAGAAAGACTTCATCGCCGCGTTGGAATTGCCTTTCCAGGTGTTAGAAGTAGCTGCGGGTGATCTGGGTATGAGTGCAGCTCGAAAATATGACTGTTACGGCTGGGTGCCGAGCCAAGGCAAGTACCGTGAGATCACTTCAACCTCTAACTGCACCGAATTTCAAGCCAGGCGACTAGATATTAGGATGCGTGACGACAATCAGATTCGCCCGGTGGCAACCTTGAACGGGACGTTGTGTGCAATGACGCGAATGATAATCATGCTGCTGGAAAATCATCAGCAATCCGACGGTTCTATTTATGTTCCAGTTGCACTGCGCCAGTTCTTAGGTATGGATATCATTAAGTCTGCGGATTGAGCAAAGACTCGTACCACTTACTCGCCGTGGTGAAATCGGCATCGGCGAAACCATGCGCGATAGTTGGCTGGATACGGTCTGCTCGTGCATACGATCCCAGGAAAATCACGTTTTCGCAGACGCGGCGCAAACCTTGCAGCGCTTCGGCCACTCGCAACTCTTGGATGTGACCTTCCAAGTCGATTGAGAAACAGTAGTTTCCAAGGCCAGTTTTAGTGGGTCTGGATTCGATACGGCACAGGTTTACGCCCCGGCCAGAGAACTGTTCCAAGATTTCGAGCAGTGCTCCCGGGCGATCAGCCCGCATGAAGGCCATCAACGTGGTTTTATCGGCACCGGTCATTGCCGCAGGAGCCCCCAGCTTTGAAACCAACACGAAACGAGTTACCGCTGCCAGGTTATCGGCAATACCTTCGGCCAGCGGAACCAGGTGGTACATGTCTTGGGCGATCTGAGCACAGATTGCACCATCGTAGGCAGAGTTGGGATTTGCTACTTCCTTTGCGGCAGCGGCGGTCGAACCACCTTCAGTGATTTCAGCTTCGGGAAGATTTTCGGCCAGCCATTCCCGCACTTGGGCTATTGCGTGCGGATGCGACAGTATCCGTTTTACATCGCTGATGCTGGTGCCAACCCGTCCACACAGATTGAAATGTACCGGTAACGTCACTTCGCGGCTGATCATTAGTGGCAGCCCTAGGACTAAACTGTCCAGTGTGGCAGAGACGCCGCCCTCGACAGAGTTCTCTATTGGAACCAGCGCAGCCTGCACTTCGCCGCAGCGCACTGCCTCCAACGCACCCAGCACACTTGAGTATCCGAGTGCTTCACCATCGTAGAAGGTTAAGAGTGCCTGCTGCGTAAACGTTCCTGCTGGCCCAAGGTATCCAATCATCAAGTCAGATTATCACTGTCACGACCCTCTCGCTGGTTGGCGGTGTACCTGATCTTGTCATTATGTTTGTCAATCGCTAATGTCATACCCCTCCATAAAAACGTCCGCAACTTGCTTGCAGACGCTTCATTGCAATCAGTGGTTAAACAAGAACGTATCTTTCGGGTTATGGATCCTGCGATTTACACGCAGACTCTTTTATGGGTTTTGTCAAGTTGTGGTGGGCGTGTTTTATAGTCCTTGGGGTGTGAGGTGGTTGTGGATTTGGCGGGCGATGTAGCGTTTGAGGCAGCGTCGGATTTCTGAGGTTGTTTTTCCTTGGCTGTGTCGTTTTTCTATGTATTGTTGGGTTTGTTCATCGCTCATCATTCTTGATCGTGCTATCACGTGTAGTGCACTGTTGAGTTGGCGGTCTCCACCACGACTGAGCCTGTTCCTGATCGTGTTACCTGATGAGGCTGGTATGGGGGCAACACCGGCAAGGCAAGCAAACTTTGCTTCGGTGGTAATCCTGGATGATGTGCTACGGGCATACAATATTTTTGCTGCACAGATAGGGCCAACTCCTGCCATGGTCAACAAACTTGGGGCCAGTTGCGCCACGAGCATGCTGATTTGTTTGTTGTTCATCGCTAAAGCGTGTTTGCTGGTGATGATACTGCACGCTAGTCGTTGAGCAGTTGCGTGAATTATCTGTCCAGGTGCAAGACACCAACCGGTGATCTGGTTGATAAGTTTCATGTCAGCTCCATGACGGGCATCCACATGAAGATCATGGGTGCGAAGCAAAGCTATCAACGCGTTACGCTCTTGGGTTGTGTGGGTGTTTAACCGTTCACGATCAGCTAGAAGTACCCCGATTTGAGCGTAAATACCGTTCAAAGCACGCGGTGTTGGCAGATCATCAACATCTAGTCCCATCACGAAGCGGGCTGCTGCACTTGCATCAATCAGATCAGATTTTCCCCGGTTACGTCGGGTTGTTCTTTTCGGTGGTTTAGCCTCTACTACACGTATGCCAGCATCGATCAAACCACGAGCTATCCCTGCTCCGAAAGTAGCCACACACTCCACACCAGCAAGAATTGAATCTGCACCGGTGATTTTCAATATCCAACAGATCGCTCGTTTAATCCCAGCTGGGGTAGTATCAAACTCGTGGTCTCGAACCACTTGGCCGGTGCGGGTATCCACAACAGCGAAGTGGTTAGTTTTCGTGTGAGTGTCCACGCCAACAGTGAACCGGTAGAAATCTGCAACAATAGTCATCGGTAGCCTTTCTCTTCGACTGGTTGCTGGCGTCGCCTGGGGCTGTGCGAGACGGTCCTTTAACAGGTCACAGTCACCAAGTGGCTGGACAGTCTTTTATCAAGTCATCAAACAATCACAGGCGGCGCTGACCTGAACCAGCACGAGCAGACAAGTCTGCGCAAAGACATACCCAAAGATAGTCAGGATGACAATGAGTCACACTCCCACCAATCCAGGCCAACACCAGTCTGTCAGTCAATCCCAGACCGACCACAACCCATTAAAGGATGACAAGAAAGGGGCTACCCCCCAATTCGTCGTCCTGCACTTTAGTTGCAGGATCCATAACCCGGATGCTGCGCGAAGTCGCAGTATTGCGGAATCCAGAACAATCAGTCGTTAAGCAAGAAAGTGACAAATAGGGAACCCTGCCAGTGCGCGCCCCAGCCCGCTGGTTGAGTGCAAACCAAAGGTTTGTGTATCGAAACCAAGGGCGACGGCCTCTGAATTTGAACACTTTCTCTCTCAGTAGTCACTAGGATGTCAAACACCGACCAGAAGGAGTAGAAATGAGCGAGTTCGTGTACGAAGATTTGTTGCCGCTGGGTGCAGATGAAACCCCATATCGACTACTCAGCACGCAGGGGGTTAGCACCCTCACAGGTTCCGACGGCCGCACATTCCTGCAAATTGACCCCAGTGCCTTGGAATTATTGGCAGAAACTGCCATGCGTGAAATAGCTTTCTACCTACGCCGGGCACATCTGGCTCAATTGCGTAAGATTCTCGATGACCCCGAAGCCTCAGACAATGACAAATTCGTCGCACTCGACTTTTTGAAAAATGCGGTCATTTCTGCTGCTGGGGTACTCCCAATGTGTCAAGACACCGGGACTGCAATAGTGATGGGTAAACGTGGACAGCAAGTATTAACCGCAGGCCCTGACGAGTTGGCGTTGAGCAAAGGCGTTTACAACGCGTATACGAAAGAGAACCTGCGCTACTCACAAAACGCCGCGCTGACGATGTGGGATGAAGTCAACACCGGAAATAACCTGCCCGCCCAGATCGAAGTTTATGCCGACACCAACCCCGGACACGAGAATGTCTACAAATTCTTGTTCATGGCAAAGGGGGGCGGTTCAGCCAACAAAACCTTCCTATTCCAAGAAACCAAGGCCATCCTCAATCCCGATTCAATGCTGAAATTCCTTGACGAGAAAATCCGTCTGCTCGGCACGTCAGCTTGTCCGCCTTACCACTTGGCTGTCGTCATCGGAGGTACCAGCGCCGAGTTTGCGCTCAAAACCGCCAAATATGCTTCTGCGAAATATTTGGATTCGCTTCCGGTGGCCGGTTCAGCCAGCGCTCACGGTTTCCGCGATTTGGAACTGGAAGCCGAGATTTTGAAGTTGACGCAAGACCAAGGCATTGGAGCTCAATTCGGCGGAAAGTATTTCTGCCACGACGTGCGCGTAGTGCGCCTTCCGCGCCACGGTGCGTCACTGCCGGTAGCAATCGCGGTGTCATGTTCAGCAGACAGGCAGTGTTTGGGAAAGATCACACCCGAGGGTGTTTTCATTGAAGAGTTGGAACACGATCCAACGCAGTACCTGCCCGAAACCATTGATGAGTCAATCACATCCACCCAGGTGGTAGCTATCGATCTGAATCGTCCGATGCCAGATATTTTGGCGCAACTTAGCCGCCATCCGGTTACGACCTTACTTTCGCTCAACGGTACCCTGATCGTGGCTCGTGACATTGCGCACGCAAAACTGCGGGAACGCCTAGATGCCGGCGAAGGATTGCCACAGTATTTCAAAGATCATCCGGTTTACTATGCAGGTCCGGCCAAGACACCCAAGGGCATGCCTTCAGGCTCATTTGGCCCCACTACTGCCGGGCGCATGGATTCCTATGTTGACCTTTTCCAGGAAAACGGTGGGTCGATGGTCATGCTCGCCAAAGGAAATCGTTCCAAACAAGTTACGGATGCCTGTGCAAAATACGGCGGTTTCTATCTGGGCTCTGTGGGTGGTCCAGCT
>WRJP01000017.1 GCA_009778535.1 Propionibacteriaceae bacterium
ATGGTCGAAACTGTCTGGACGCAGCCGCCTGGAAAAAAGCAGGCTGGAAATATCTTTCCATGGGACGCTAAGCGCCACACATTCGGTCGGCGGCACCCAGCGGGGCGGTTTCGATACACTAGCTTGACAGCTAGCAGCAACCACCGGGTCGGCGGTAACCAGCGAGGCTCAGTACGACGTACGCTATCTTCGAAAGTGACAACCTACAAAGATAGAACCGCCTATGGAAAAGACAATGAATCGAGAAAGCCATCGCACCACGGACGATCGAGATTAGACAAGTGAAGCTAGACGGCATTGAGATCACCGTACGCTACAAACCTATTCGGTCACTTCGGCTCAGTGTGAAGCCACCTGGCATAGTGCAAGTTTCAGCGCCAGTTGGCACAACTGAACGGACGCTAAACCAGTTCTTGCTCCCTAGATTGGATTGGATCAAAAAACACCAAAGTCGCATGGCCAAATCAATTCGACCTCCATTGCAGCTAATCGTAGGAGAGATTCTCCCTCTGTGGGGGAAGCCATATGTCCTCGAAATAAACTCCGGAAGAGCAACAGCCAAACTCGCTGAAACGATCATGCTCAGCGCCCAACATGCTGCAAATCTAGATCATCGCAAAAGCATCCTAGAAAACTGGTATCGAAATCAACTAGCAACAGCGATTGCGGATTTACAACCTCAACTGGAGGCAATCGTAGGCAAATCGGCTGAAAGTGTCAGCATCCGCTGGATGAAAACTCGTTGGGGTTCATGCAACATCGCCGCAAAGCGAATCAACTTGAATCTGGAATTGGTCAAGCTAGACCCGCTCTGCCTGCAATACACCCTCACACATGAACTATGCCACCTCATCGTTCGCGGACACGGCCATGATTTTTATACTCAAATGGATCGCTGTTTCCCTAGGTGGCGGCATGCAAAAGCCCTGCTCAAGCAGGATCCGATAGGCCAGTCCTTCTGGGAGTGACTGCGAGCCAGGGCAAAAGATACGGGAGTTATTAGGCTGAGCCTGCGGTGCCCAGCGACAAGGCGGCAAGCATGTGCCTCGCAGAACAAGGTCTAGAATGTCACCAGAAAGAGGGCTGGTGCGAGAAACCGATCATTCAAATAAGAACTGGTACACATTCACGATACCTGGAGTTACACAAACCTTCGACCGACGGCTTATCTTTGTGATCAACATGATTCCACTAGCTCTAGCGCTGCTACAGATTTCCAGCGTAAACGTAGCGATGCCCGCAATCAGTAACTCTCTGGGTGCCCAAAGCATCGACATTCAGTGGGTGCTATCTGGATATGCACTTGCCTTCGGCATCCTGTTGGTGCCCTCAGGCCGTCTAGGCGACATCATCGGTCGCAGCTCAGTCTTCACCATCGGTTTAGCAGTTTTTGGCATTGCCTCAGGAGTTTGCGCACTGGCACCAAGCCCAATCTTGCTCAATATCGCCCGCGTATTCCAAGGTATAGGCGCAGGGATGCAAGGCCCGCAGACGGTCGGGATGATCCAGCAATACTTCCAAGGGAAGGGTCGAGCACGTGCATACTCACTACAGGGATTGGTCATTGCTGCCAGCGTCGCTATCGGTCCTTTTGCAACTGGCTTAATGATAAATATTCTTGGCTCAGATTTGGGATGGCGGATACCGTTTGCCTTGAACTTGCCATTGGCGTTAATCGGCTGCGCGCTGGCACTGCGTTGGCTCCCTTTTCAAATGGAACGCGAACGGAAGCGACAAAAGCAACAACGTATTCGTCGCCATCTTGATCTTGACCCGTTCGGGGCTCTGCTAATAACAGGGGCAGTCGTCGCCGTGATGCTCCCGTTCATGCTCACCGAACTGCCCACCTGGCGTTTTTCGATATTGCTAGCAGCTGTAGTTTTGGTGGCATGTTGGTTGGCATGGGAACGCCATTACGCAAATCGCGGCAACGCTCCGATGGTAGATCTGCAACTTTTCAAACTTCGTGCCTTCAGCTTCCAGACTGTAATTTCCACGGTGAACTTCCTGGGAACCACCTCAATCCACGTTGTGACAGCCATGTTTCTACAGTACGGCTTGCATTGGGATGCCCTGCATGCGGCGTTGACCGGTACGGCAAATGCGGTGTTGAGCAGTATTAGCGCACTGTGGGCAGGACGGCACGTGCTGCGTTTAAAACAGAACCTGGTCGTAGCTGCGCTAGCGGTATTCAACCTCGGGATTTGGGCCTCATTCGGTGTCATCTGGCTAGCAGCAAATTACGACATCAGCCCCTGGTGGCTCGCAGTAACCTCAGGTATTGCTGGGCTTGGCTGGGGTGGTTTCGGCGCGTCAAACCAAACTCTGGCAATGATGGAAGTCCCGGTTTCTATGGCTGGAACTGCTGGCGGCATCAAATCGATGTCGGAACGTGTCGCGACCGCAATCGGAAACGCCGTCATTACCGGCGTGCTATTCTCGGCGCTGGCTTACACCGACTGGTACGGCGCGACGCTTGCAGCTAACGCAGTCATTTCATCCATCGCCATGCTCGCATTACTGCTCGCCATCTTCGACGTTATTTCTTCAAAGCGAAATACCGTAAAGCAGGCTCACTGCGACGCAGCGCAGTGCAGGCTGCCCTAGCTGCATCTAAGCCCACTGTGGGGTTAATAAACGCTCATTTTTCTGGCAGGCTTGACTCTCACACAGTGTTAGAGATTGTGATGGTTCCATGAGCGATTTTGATTCAAGCTATCTGCTGGGTATTGGGGACTTCTCCAGGTTCACCTTGCTGTCCATAAGGATGTTGCGCCATTACGATGAACGCGGGCTTTTGACTCCTGCGTATATCGATGAGTTCAACGGCTACCGGTACTACGCTCCACAGCAACTACGCACCGCTTCTCAAATTAGGGAGTTACGGGATGCTGGATGTGGAATTTCGCAAATCACCGAACTGCTACCACTGTTCGACGATTTCAATGCGATACAGCTAGCCCTGACCGAACATGTGCACCACTTGGATGCGGCAGCCCAGAAGATTGCAGATCAACGTTCGCTCGTTACAAATATCATCAACCGACTAAAGGAGTCGAAAATGTCTGTAACTGTTGCTGAACGCATCATTCCTGCTATGCGGGTACTCTCGCTGCGCCGCACAATCGCCAACTATCACGCTGAGGGCGAATTGTGGCTGGAATTTAGCCAGAAAATACAAGCCCAAAACCTGGATTGGAGCGCCGATTTCGGAACAATCTGGGGCGCTACCTTCTATGACGACGACTACCGCGAAGCTGACGTCGATATTTCAGTGTGGGCGCAATATAAACGCGAAGCTGCCCCGGCAGATTTCACCATCGAGCAGCTTGGCGAACGCAAGGTGGCTTGGGCGACGATGTACGGGTCGTACGAGCAAACCGCAGCCGTGTGTGAAGCAATCGGCGAATGGATAAGCCAGCACGGTTATAAACCCGCTGGCCCGATGTTCAACATCTATATTGTTGGGCCTTCCCAGGATCCTAATCCGGAAAACTGGGTCACCGAAATCAACTACCCGATTGTTTAACAGACCCTGGCTGGTTGTGCCTGACTGTTCCCTCTTTCGTGTTATGGATGACAATTATGGGAGTCATTCTGCGTGCAAGTCGCAGAATCCACGACATGCAGTAGTTAAGCAAGAACGTTTCTTTCGGGTTATGGAGGAGAATCCAGAATAAAACTAGTGAAGCAGCAACATTTCGTGTTATGGATCCTGCGACGCTGCTACGCAGCGCGACAGGATGACAATTTGGGGGTGTGCGTCTGATTGTTCTCTTTCTTGTCATGTGCCAGTCGCAAGGATCCATAGCCTTCCTAGTGAGGGGAAACCTGCCAAAGGGAATACACTGGCAAACATCCAGAAAAAGGAGTGCTGATGCCCCGTCCGACTACCAAGAATGAACTCATCGCGGCTGCCACCAGCGGCTACACCAAGTTGAACGCACTGATCGAGTCGTTACCACCTGAAAAGCTGGAGGCGCCGTTCGAGTTCGAGGACAGAGACCGCAACGTACGTGACGTTGTAATGCACTTGGTCGCCTGGCACCACATGATGCGCCGTTGGTACGACGAAGGTATGGCAGGTGACAAACCTGCCATACCTGGGGAAGGCTACACCTGGCAAACCCTCCCAGCTCTCAACCAGGTCATCTGGGAGCAGGCTCAACAAACCCCATTGCACCAAGCCAGAGCCGAGTTAGCCAACACTCACGAAGCGATGCTGGCACTGATCGCAGCTCACAGCGACGAAGAACTGTTCACAAAGAAGCGCTACCACTGGACTGGCACCACATCACTGGGTGCCTACTTGATTTCATCAACCTCCAGCCACTACGACTGGGCGATGAAAAAGCTGCGCAAAGCTGCAAAGGCCTGGTGAAAGCCCTAATGAGATTGTTGTAGCCATGCCAGCACGGCCAAGACGCGGCGGTGATCATCTGGGGAAGGCAGCAGTCCCAGCTTTGAGAATATGTTGGAAATGTGCTTTTCCACCGCACCTGCGGACAGATACAAGCTCATCGCAATTGCGGCGTTCGTCTTGCCCTGGGCTATCAGTGCCAACACTTCTTGCTCGCGTTCACTGAGGGTCGCGATAGGTGAGGTAGCCGGGCGGCGAACCAGTAACTGGGCCACCACTTCGGGATCGATTACAGTTTCGCCAGCGCTGACACGGTTCAAGGCGTCGCTGAATTGGTCGATGTCTTGGATTCGGTCTTTGAGTAGATATCCCACCCGACCGCGGCCGTCAGAAAGCAAGTCGCGGGCGTAGCTCTCCTCCACATATTGCGATAACACCAATATCGCCAGGTTTGGGTTTTCGCTGCGTAAGGCCACTGCTGCTCGCAGGCCATCGTCGGTGAAATCGGGCGGCATCCGTACGTCGATCACCGCAATATCAGGCATGGTTTCGGCCACAGCGACTAGTAATTCTGGTGCAGAGCCGACAGCAGCGACCACTTCATGCCCCAGTTCAGCACACAGCCGCGACAGTCCTTCACGGAGCAGCACCGAGTCGTCAGCCAAAACTACGCGCATCCAATGTCTTTTCTCCTAGCCCTGCATTGGATTCTAGTCGTTGTCGTTTCAATAATGAATGTTATGAATGACAATTCGCCGGTGGCACACAGATGACAAGAAAGTCGGCTGGGGAAGTCACCGCAGCGGCACTTCCAAGCGGACGACGGTGCCCTTGCCGATTTCGCTACTGATATGCAACACCCCGCCGACGCTGGCGGCGCGGTCTTGCAGGCCACCCAAACCATGTCCGGGCAGGATTTGAGCTCCGCCATACCCGTCGTCGGTAATAATCAGAACGGCATGATCACTTAAACTGAAATTCATCCACGCCCGTGAAGCTCCGGAATGCTTTGCAACATTGGCCAGGGTTTCACTGGCACAGAAATAGACGGCGTTCTCCACCGGTAGGGCAAGCCTGGTTCCTTCTGCAACGGAAGTATCAAAAATGACCGGCACCGTGGAATTAGCAGCGAGCGACGTCAACGCTGTTACCAAACCTCTATCGACCAAGATTGGTGGGGCAATGCCACGTGATAGATTGCGCAGTTCGTGCAATGTCTCTTCCACATGCGATTTGGCTTCGTTGATGACACCGCGCGCCTTTTCCACATCGCCAGTATCTAATCGTCGTTCCGCAGTGGAAAGATCCATGCCAAGCCGAATCAGGCGTTGCTGCGGCCCGTCGTGCAGATCACGTTCTAGTTTGCGCATGGAGATCAACTCAGCATCCACGGCAGCGGTTTTACTCTGCTCCAAACTGGCGATCGTGCGTTCCATCGAGCGTTTTGAAGGAGAAAGGAGCCCCTTCGTGATTGAGGTTTGCATCACAGTCATGCCATGAATCACCCAAGGGGCGGTTACCACAAAGAACATGCCAAATAGCGTGTAGAGCATCGAATTTGAAATCGGCAGGTGCAACAGATCAGCCAATCCGAGATTCCTTGGCACCGCAACTTCAATGATGGGCAACTCTGGCGGATCGGCGCCAATTGGCGGTACTGGAGGTACGGGCATAGGTACAGTCTCAGTGATAATGAGACGCTCATTGAAAGGCTGCCAAATCCCAGCGGTTAGTCCACCGACGGCTCCCGCCCACCAAGTAATGAGTATTGACCAGGTGATTGAGGAGATTGGGAGCATGATGAAGTGGTGCAGTACTGCCATCCAAGAAGGTCCGTCACTCAGGCGGCGGCGCCAACGTCTCCAAATGCCACCCCGCTGGTTTTTAGGTAGTCCCGCACCAGGTTTGGGAGGATTTTCAATACCCACTCCCACCATGCAGGCTCTGCCACGCTCGGTTGCAGCGAATCCAGCAGCACACACCAGCGAGAAAACCAACAGCGGCAACCCCACCCAAATGACGATCAACGATGACGAGACGCTGATCAGCGTCACCGTGAGAATGAAGTAGAGCAAAGCCAACGGCCAGGACACGAAAAGATATAGCGATTCACGCAGACAGCGCCGGAGGAGGAATCCAATCTTGTTGTTCATGTAGCTAGCCTTGCGTTATTTGCTCACTATTACACTACGGCCAGCCACCTACTTCTACTAGGGGAAACCCCACTTTGTTGCTGGGGACTGACCTGAAGCTGGCTGTAGAATTTTGCTGCTCTCGGCGACATGGTTATGTGCTTGCATCAAAAACCGGGATGACGTATGGCCCCTCCGGAATGACTGCCAGCGCATTGTCTGGGCTATTCGCTAGGGCTTGGGCAACCGCCTCGTCTACTGATTCGATCGGCTCCACCCCAGTAAGCAGTTGTTCGGCGGCGTTCAAACCAGTTGAGTAGAGTTGGATTTTTCCAAGGCGCATGGGGGCAAGTTGCTTTTCGGTCTGCCATTCGTCAATCTCGGCAAGTTTTCGGGTTTGCAGCATTTCAAAGAATGCATCTGCTCCCAGGGAAATGAGCTCCTGTTGGGCTTTGCGGTACTCGTCGCTTCCAAATCCTGTCGAACATGCAGAGACGATGATGATGGTGCCGCCAGGTTCAAGAATGTCAATCGGTGTGACCATACCTTTCACCGTCTGGTAATAAGTCTTGTCCAGTGGATAGCCTGCCGCTGAAGTAAGAATGGTGTGGAAACGACGCGGTGAGCGCACTAAAAATGATTCTCGGCAGGCCGAAATAATGCCAAGATGGCTGGCTTCCACTTCGCCGAACGTTACTGCCGTCAAGTCACGTTCCTCGTCTATCACCGTGTTCAGCCCGTAGAGTTCACCGATCATCTTGGTGATTTCCAACTGCTCTTCGTGTAGTGGATTTCCGGCAAGGTTGCACCCGGTTGCCAGCGGATTGCTCATGAATCTGGTCGAATGGAAGGTGCGAATCGTTTGCTCGCCCGCCACACCAGGGGCAACCACTTTACGTCCGCCAGACCACCCTGCCATGAAGTGCGGCTCGACCAAGCCAGTTACGATACGCAAGTCGGCTTCGACCAACAGTCTATTTATATGTACTGGTGTACCCCGAGTTGGGGTTACTCCCAGATCGACGAGTGATGACGAATCGCGCGCGTCGTGGTTCACGATGCGAACCCGCTCTAACACCCAGGGATCATTTACTAACTCCGCAAGTTCGCCGTCATCACGGCAGCGATGCAAACCGTTGGCAACCAGGATGGTAATGCGTTCACGCGGTATGCCCGCTTCGGTCATCGTCGCAATCATGGGCCGCAAAAAGAGGTGATTCGGCACCGGCCTAGTGATGTCACAGATCACAATGCATGCACTTTTTCGCCCCTTCGCCAGTTCTTTGAGGCTAGGGGCAGCTACCGGTTGCGCTAACGCTTGACGCACAGCCGCGGCTGCGTCTGGTAGCTTCGTCATCGCCGTTTTTCGAATCATCATCGGCTCGGCGCCCTCAGGCAGGTTGACATTCAAAATGCCGCGTCCGTAGCGCAACTCAACTGTTTTTAGCATTTGGTGACTTCTCCGCCCGAACCAGCCCTGACTTGGGTCAGGGTATAACCCGGTGTAAGTACCCGAGACCCTCTGTTTTCAGCTTGTCACGAACCATCCTATTGCTAATTGTTTGCGGTGGCAGGATAGGCGGCGAAGCTGATTCATTTCCTTGCATTCAATCGAGTCTAGGATGAGCACCCGACACTTCAAGAGAATCAATTCCTATCTTCATCCAGATCATCTTTATCTTGGCGACGCTGTGGCACGGCGTTAACATCACTGTTTTAAAAAATACTGCACAGTTACGACAGTACAGATGTGCAACGACATGGTAGAGTGAACCCCATGAGTACCACAGTTCTCACCCTCGAACCCGATGCGCTAGTTGGCGCCCAGGAGAGTTCCTCATGGGAGCAGGCCATCGTCGCCTTGGTGCGTCGCGCCGCCACGGATGGCCAACGAGTGGTCGTCAGCACCCAGACGAAAATGGTAACACCTCACCAAGCAGCACAGATGCTCATGGTGTCGCGATCCACTATCTCCCGCCGAATCGCGGCCGGGGAGATTCGAGCAACTAAGGTGGGCAACCGTAACCGCATCCCCTACGCTGAGGTTCGACGGGTCTGGGAACAGCAGATGGACACGATCGCCGCCGCCGCTGCTGACGACATAGAAGCCGAACTGTTCGGTAACGATGCCTGATTCGTCCATACCATTGGTCTTTCTCGACGCTAATATCTTGGCGAAGCCCGTCACGCGCTCTCTACTCATGTTCGCAGCGCCTGGCAGCTACTCAGTTATCTGGAGCACCTACGTCGAGCACGAGGCGGAGCGTCACCTACGAGGCCGTCAAGCGAGTCTGGCAAAGACCCGCCAGTTGGCCCAGATGGAACCGCACCTGTCGTCTAAAGCTGCTGGCGACTATGCAGCGACCAGTGTCAGCGACCGACAAGTTCTGGCGGATGCAGTGGAGACTGGTGCGGTGTTCATTGTCACTGAGGATGTTGACGATTTCGGTGAACCGGACTTAATTGCTACAGGCATCAGCGCAGTCAACCCTGATCTATTCCTGGCCGAGCGTGCTACCACCGGCGCCTTCTATGATGCCGTTGTGCGTATGGCGGCACCGATGACCACACCGCCGCGTACTCCCAATCAACTCTATGCCCGACTCGGACGACAGCATCCACGCGCAGTAGCAGCACACCATGCAGCGTTCTGCTCAGCACCAATGCCACCAACACATCATCCGCCCGCCATCGGGTTCCGAGGCAAACGCTGTTTACGATGCCTGAACATTGTCGAGCAAATCGCGGACGCCTTGTGTACAGACTGTCGCTCATATGATGCAAGGCGCGAGGCGCAAGCCAAAGTAACAACATCCGCAAGTTGATCCATGGACTACATCAGCCGGAGTCAAGTCCTCATGAGCAGATGTGACATTCAACAGTGAAATGTTAGGAAAATGTGACTTTTGCAGGGGCGATATTTAAGCGGTGGCAACTTGAATTATGGAAATACACTGTTCGGTAGTGGCGACTTTCCCGAAGTGGCTAAGTCCGGCCTAGGAAGGATATGACAATGAAGTTGATGCGCAAAAAAGGCATACGTCTGGTAGCTGGATTGCTATTAGCTGGTATCGCAGTGACCACGGGTTGCTCAGCTCCGATGGACACCGGATATTCAGGTCCAGCCAACGCACCCAATGAACCTGGCGACGTGTTGCATGACTCCATGCCTGCGCCCGCTGCTCCGCGCAGAGCACCTGAATACGGTGAGGGCGATGATCGCATGATTGCCCGTACCTCCTCGATTCGGTTGGTGGTGGACGACATCGAAGTGACGGCTAAAGCGCTCCGCGAGGTTGCCGCTCGCCTAAAAGGAAGTGTCACCGCTGAATCGTTATCGCTGCCCGAAGTCGGAAATTATGGCTCTTCACATGTCGAGGTCACAGTTCCAGCAGCGCAACTTGATGAGGCTTTAGCGTTGATGGCAGAACTCGGACGCGTCACTGACCGCCGGATCGACTCCCAAGATGTCACCGACGAAGTGGTTGATGTAGACGCTCGGGTGCGTACCATGCAGGAATCAATCAAGCGCCTGCAAGAGTTGATGTCCCAAACCGGCTCGATTGCCGATATCGCTAGGGTCGAATCAGAGTTAACCCAGCGTCAAGCCGACTTGGAATCACTGCTGTCGCGGCAGAAGAGTTTGTCGCAGCGAGTAGCAACCACCCCAATCTCCGTAGAGTTACGGACTGTGTCGGCAGTTGAACCGCTGTCGAATAGTGGATTCTTGTCGGGTCTGCTTGCAGGCTGGGGAGTCATGGTCGATTCGGCTGTGGTTGCGATCACTGTAATCGGCGCTTTGCTGCCGTGGTTGGCGCTGACTGCGCTCATCTTGGGGCCAATCATTGTGGTTCGTCGTAGTCGCCGCAACAGTGCCGCTAAAGCTGCTACTCCCGTTCCTCCTACTGAAAACTGATCCCCTGCTTTCCGCTGCTTGAGAACTGCGCAATCGCAGAAGTTTTCGCCTGTGTAGGGTAATGGTCGTGAATGCGCGAATGTTCAGAAGGCTGCTGCGGCGCTTAGGTGTGGGTTTTACTGCGGCATACTTCGCATTGGTGAGCCGTACTGCACCGAAGCTGGCCACTAAACAGGCTGCTTGGCGTTGGCTGCTATTGCCGCAAAATGCCGGACGCCGGATGGATAATCGTCCTGGTTCTGGCCAGGTCGAACAGATCCCGGGTGAAAATGGGGCGCTGGTTACCGAATGTTGGGGATCTATCGGCGCTCCGGTCGTTTATCTACTGCATGGTTGGGGCGGTTGGCATGGGCAGCTCGGCGCGTTCGTGGTGCCACTAGCTGCGGCGGGTTACCTAGTCGTTGGGGTGAACACTGCCAGCCACGGAATGTCAGCGCCAGGCAGGTTCGGGTCAAAACATTCCAGCGGCCCGGAAATGCTTGACTCATTCGAGGCGATTGTGCGCCACTGGGGGTCGGCTCACGGGGTCATCGCGCATTCGCTGGGATGTGTAGTTGCGTGCAAGGCGATTGTTGACGACAAATTGGCAACACAAAAGTTGGTGCTAGTATCACCCTCAGAAAACTTGTATGACATCGTTGCGCAATATGGAAAACGTCTACGACTAGCCCCGCGCGCTTTGGATGCCCTGTTGCCAACGATTGAGGATATATCAGGCGGCACCTTGGCAGAGGCTGACATCTGTGCATTAGCCGCAACCGGAAAACTTCCTGACGCACTGATCGTCCACGACCTGCTTGATAAAGAAGTACCGTATGCCGCAGCACAACTGATCAGCGCAAACTGGCCAGGTGCTCGCTTGCACACTACCCAAGGCTTAGGCCACCACCGCATCTTAAAAGACCCAGCCGTAGTGGCCTTAGCAGTCGAGCAAATCTCCCAGAGTTCATCAGCTGCCAGCTGATTTCCTTCCAAACAACTGATGGAGCGTACTGTACGCTAATGGAGAATGCACTACTTGAGTGCTGATCGAACTGAAACGTGAGGGTGAAATGAGTATAAACAGACACCGCAAAGCAGCGATTTGGGTCGCTGTCATGCTTTTTGGGACGGTCGGTATTGTCTCATGCTCATCACCGCATGCTGAAATGGGGTGTTCGATCACATCGTCGGTAAGTAAGCAAAACGATGGTGCGCGCGAAGTTAAAGCAAACGGAGCCAGGATCTGCGTAGCTGAAGACCTATTGGAAGAAGCCCACACAGCCGGTTCGACAAATTTGGCTGACAACGCTACCTATGTAATCGGAGTGGGCGAATCATTTGATATTCGGTTCAACGACATCAATCCTAGACTTAACGAAGCGTTATTTTTGGCTGGATACGACAGCATAATCGTGTCGGCAAAAGAACACACTCAGGATGCCACGAACGCCCCGAGATCCAAAGGTGGCAGTTACAAAATATGGTTCATCTTTGAAGGTAAAGCTGTAGGTGAAACTGATGCGGTGTTCAGCTACCGCAGAGGAATCGACGAAGGCACCTACACTGTGCATATTCAGGTGCGAGACTGAACTAAGTCGCTTGCACGCTCAAGGGGTTTAGTGGCGAATATCGCCGATCACACTAAGTAGCTCCCGGATGTCTTCGGGATAAACCTCGCCGATGTTGCCAACGCGGAAAGTGTCAGCCTGGGAGATTTTCCCCGGGTATAACACGAATCCGGACTCTTTGACCAGATCATAGAAAGCGTTGAAGTCGAAGTTTGGTTCTGGATAGAGAAACGAAGTGATGATGGGCGACTGGTGTTTACGTTTCAGTAGTGTTTTGAATCCCAGCTTGTTCATGCCCTCAACCAGCAGCGCCTGATTCTTGACATACCGCGCGTTGCGGGAAGCTATGCCACCCTTGGCAGCCAACTCGTCGAGTGCTTGAAGGAAGGCACGCACAACGTGAGTAGGTGAAGTGAACCGCCACTTTCCGGACGTATCCATTTGTATCCACTGGTCATACAGATCTAGGCACAGTGAACGTGCTTGGCCTTCGCATTTCTCCAGCTCAGCTCGGCGGGCAATCACGAACCCAAAACCTGGCACTCCTTGGATGCATTTATTTGCGGAGCTGATGAGAAAGTCGATTCCTAGATCGTCTACATCTAATGGGATTCCCCCAAAGGAACTCATGGCATCCACGATGAGTACTTTGTCGCGGGCATTTACTACCTGGGCGCATTCGGCAAGTGGGTTGAGCATTCCGGTAGTGGTCTCACAGTGCACCAGCGCGACATGGGTGATGTCTGGATTGGCGTCGAGAATTTGGGCTAACTCGGCAGGAGCTGGAGGTTGAGTTTCGGCTAGCTGGTAAACCAAATGACCAAGGTGCAGCACCTGCGCCATTTGCACCATTCGCTGCCCATATGCCCCGTTTGAGACGATCAGCACCTTCTGATCGGCAGCTATCACGGTGCTCAGGGTCGCTTCCACCGCGAATGAGCCACTGCCCTGCATCAAAACTGCGGTGTAATCCTCGCTCGAATGCGTCGCTAACGCCACCAGACGAGTCCTGATATTTTGCACAATGTTCTGGTAATCGTCATCCCAGGTGCACCAATCTCGCAGCATGGCATGGCGCACACTCTTGGAAGTTGAGAGCGGGCCAGGCGTCATTAATAAATAGGGATTATCGGGAACCATTTCATGCATTGTTAACTCCGCCTTCCGTGTTGAGAGCCTCGAGCAATTCCGGCAGCAGGGAAATATTGTCAATGACGAAATCGGCACCAGCGGCTCTAAAATCGGATTCTGCCCGGCGAAGCTGTTGGGCTTGTGCCTGTGGTTCGGTTTCGGCTAGCTCAGTTTGGGTCAGACCCAACATGCTGGAACCCTTAAGCACCCCGACGCAGCAACAGCCGGCGTTCTTGGCCTCGTGCATATCTGCGGCGGTATCGCCAACTTTCAACACTTCATTGATTGAGGTTGCGTGCAGCAGCTCCAAATTTCGCCACAACATATAAGGGAATGGACGTCCCACACCGCCACAGTCATCCGGGCAGACCAGGATATCTGGAGCGTAGCCACGCCGAGCAACGAGTGGTGCGACGACATCCATCATGGCTGCGGTGTATCCGGTTGTGGAGCCGATTAGGATTCCTTGCTCACGAAGCTGCGCCACTGTGTTTGCTACGCCCGGGAGCGGTTCGGCATGGTCTGGTAAAACTTCAAACAGTGCCGGTTCAAACTGCTGGTAGATGGCATCAATGTCGGCTTGGGTGTGGCTGCGGCCATGCACCTGTTGCCAGGTGGCGCCTAGCTGCTCGTCAGCAAGCATCGCCTGGATGTGGGCCCGTTTTTGCATCCCCATCGGGGCTCGAGTTTGTGTCATTGTCACAGTTACCCCGAAATGTTCAAACGCTGAAGTGAAGGCGGCAACCGGCGCGAAACAACCGTAGTCGACGGTGGTGCCCGCCCAATCCAAAATGACAACCTTTATCGTGTGCGACATAACTATCTCCTGAAATTGTGTGTATATGTTGACAAGGATGCGGTCATGCGACCTTCTCTTTTTTAGCTTTGCGACGCTGAATTGCTTTTATTGCCGCCTCGTAGGCAATCCGCACACACACATTGATCCCTAGAATCAAAAGACTCATCGCCGCTGCTTGACCAAAATTGCCGGCTTCTTCCATATGAGTGATGGCAATGGCTGCGATTTTGAATTTTGCGCTGTAGAGGAAAACGACAGCCGAAACTGTGATCATCGCATTCACGAAAAAGTACATGAAGATTTCGAGAATGGCAGGCAGCGACAGCGGCACGCTGACACGAAGAAAGGTTTTCCAACGTGGAACATTCATGGAGTCGGATACGCTTTCGAACTCTTTGTCCAGCTTCTTCAGGCTGCCAGTTGCGGTCAGGAACGGCACCGAGAAATAGTGCAGAACATTGGCAACTACGAGTATGGCGACAGTTCCGTAAATAAAGTTCAGCGGGTTGGCGCTGGAGTTGAAGAAGAAAATGAACGAGATACCGATCACCATCCCCGGTAGCGCCAAAGGCAACACTGACAGCAGCTTGCCGTACTTTGTAAGTGCGCCACCTCGGGAGGTTTTTTCCAGCAGATAGGCGTAAACGAACACGAATATTGTGCCAAAAACCGCAGTGAGCACTGCCATGAATACCGAGTTTACGAAGCTTCCCATTCCACCCGCTGAAGCGTTAAAAACAAAGTTTTTCAGCGTGAACGACAAGTTGTAGGGATAGTTTTCACTGAACCCGCCGACAAATAACATGACTACCAATGCCAAAAGAAATACGGAAACCATCGAACAGACGAGAAAGAAGAATGCATCTCGGGGATGGCTTTGCTTGGTGACATAGCTGGTCGCCTTGGCATTTAGCGTCGAAGCATTTTGACTGTTCACCAACCGATCTACCGTGAATGAGGCGACGGCCGGAATGAGTAGCAGGGTGCCTACGACAGCACCCATGTTGAAGTTGAATTGCCCAGCCACCTGTTTATAGATATCGGTTGCCAGCACGTTGAAACTGCCGCCGATTACCTTCGGTGCCCCAAAGTCTGTAAATGCGAGCGTGAAGCAAACGAAGACCGCATTGATTACCGTGAATTTCAGCTCGGGTAATGTGATACGTAATAGTTTCTTCAGTCCCGAGACTCCCATGGAGTCAGCAGCTTCATAGAGCCTTCCGTCAGAAAATTCCAACGCTATGTAGAACATCAGAAATGCTTGCGGGAAGGTGAAAATGATTTCCGAGAGGATAATCCCCACTCGTCCATACAGTTCGAAGGGAAAGAATCCGGCACGAGTCACGACTCCTTGTTTGCCAAACAAATACACTAACCCCAACGCGTGAACTACTGTGGGGATGAAGATCGGGATCAGTGCGGCGTATTTGAAAAAGGTTTTTCCCCAGATGCGAGTTCGTAACAGAGCGTACGCATATAGAAAACCTAGGGTTACGCTGAAAACCGTTGCCCAAGCTGCTATGTCTATGGTGTTCAGCACAGACGCGCTTAGGGTTGGGGTGTTGAAATACGTCAAATAGTTCGCAAACCCAACAAACTCACCAGTCTTGCCCATGAATGCTTTCGAAAATAACGAAAACATTGGGAGTATCAGCACTGTCGTGAAGACAACTACACAAATGAACAACACCAAAAGTTGCGGTAGGCGAGCTGTTGTCATCCAACCCCTGCGACTATTTGTCATCTACTACGCTGCTGTTGTCTCGTATGTGATTTGGTGTTCTTTTGACATCCGTAAGTACAGCGTGCCGTTTTCTTCCAGGCATAATTGCTTTGCGGTTCCGGTAGGAATGTCCAGGCAGATTTCGGAGGTTTGACCCTCAGATTCGGAAATCGTGCTATAGACCCGGGTCAGCGGCCCTCTGAATTCCAAGGTTTGAATATTTGCGGCAACCTCGCTAGAACTCGGTTCGTTTGTGATTTCGATGTTCTCGGGACGGATGCCGATGAGTTCGTTGCTGTTTCGGAAGAAATTCATGGTGCCGATGAAGCTAGCCACAAATGGTGTTGCAGGCTTGTCGTAAATCTCTTTCGGGGTTCCGACCTGTTCGATTACCGCATTATTCATGACGACGATCCGATCGGCCATCGTCAAGGCTTCTTCTTGGTCGTGAGTAACCATGACCGTCGTTACCTGCAATCGACGTTGTATATCTCGGATTTCGCTGCGCAGTTTCACGCGCACCTTTGCATCTAGCGCAGATAGCGGCTCGTCGAGCAGTAGAAAAGCTGGGGTGAGTGCAATCGCTCTTGCCAGGGCGGTGCGTTGTTGCATCCCTCCAGATAGTTGCCTGGGATATTTGTCTCTATGCTCGTACAAGTCAACCAGCTTCAACGACTTGCAGGCCTGCTGGAAACGTTGAGTTTTTGTGAGACCTTTCTTTTCCCGCAGTCCGAACAGGATATTTCCCATTACCGTCATATTCGGAAATAGCGCATACGACTGGAAAACTATCCCGTAACTGCGTTTGGCTGGCGGTAAGTTGGTGACATCTTTTCCGTCGATGAGTACTTGCCCGCTGTCGGGGTTTTCAAGTCCAGCAATAATGCGCAGCAGAGTAGTTTTGCCGCATCCCGATGGTCCCAGAATGCAAACCAGTTCGCCAGTTCCGATCTCGATGCTGACATTGTTTAGGGCGGGTTGTTTGTCAAAGTATTTGACGATGTTTCTGACCTCTAAAAAGGACATAGTAACCTTTCACCCACAAGCTAGTGCAAGCCAAGTTGGCCTGCACCAGTTCACGGTGGGTTCGTTATTTGGCCGCAGACTTTCCGTCAAACGCTCTGGTCCATTCCTCCAAAATCGCTTCGCGGTTTGAGGCAATCCAGGCCAGATCGTTGTCGATGAGTTGCTCAACTGGGTTGTTTGTGAAACCGTCATACTTTCCGCCTTGGCCATTCGCCAATATGGGGTAGTTTGCTTTGTACAACTCCATTGCGGCATCGGAAATCGCCCAATCCAAGAACGTTTGAGCTGCCTGGTTGATGGTCGATTTCTTTATCAGTGCGTTGGCTTCCAAATCCCATCCTGAACCTTCGGCAGGGAAGATAACCTCTACGGGCGCTCCGTTACGCTTTTGCGAAATACCGGCGTATCCGAAGCTGACACCGATCACCGTCTCGCCAGCCCCGGCCATTTTTGCTGGCTTCGAGCCGGAATGCACGTATTGATCAATGTTGTGATGCAGTTGAGTCAAATAGTCCCAGCCAGCATTGGTGTCTTTCCCATTGAGTTGAAGCAGCCCGGTGACTGTCAGGAGTCCGGTGCCCGATGAAGCAGGGTTTGACATGACGATCTTGCCCTGTAGTTCGGGTCGCAACAGATCGTTATAGGATTTGATGTCCGCAGTGCTCAGGCCAAGTTTTCCAAGCTCGGCAGTGTTGACGGTAAAGGCAGTTTCCCAAACGTCAATGCCCACCCAGGTGGGGACTGCTTTGTCGGATTTGAATTGCGGCAAAATCGTTTCGACCTTTGCCGGGGCATAGGGTTCAAGCATGTTGTTCTCGTCGAGAACCAGCAGCGAGGATGCTGCGGTTCCCCAGACCAGGTCAGCTTGCGGGTTGTCTTTCTCAGCCAATAGTTTTGCAGTGATTATTCCGGTGGATTCACGCACAATGTTCACGGTGATGTCGCTATGTTGGGAGTTGAAAACCTGAAGATATTCTTCAACTTGCTCATCTTCAAGTGCGGTATAGACGGTGATTTCTCCGCTTTCTCTACTACCAGCGACTGCTGTTGGAGACGCACAGGATGCAAGTGAGGCTGCGAACGTTGCTGCCATGGCAATCGCAAGGCAATTCATAACTACTTTTTTCATTTCTTTTCTTTCTTGAAAGGACAAGATTCATTTGGTGTGCTCACCAGTTTTTCCTCAAACGAGGGAATCTTGTTGGACAATGGAAGTGAGAGTGCGGCTGCGGTAGCGTAAAGCGGTTTCGAGCTGTTGTGATGTGCAGTGACAAACGAAATAATGTGAAATGACTTGTTTGCCTTCTTCCTTCGGCCGCGACAACTCACAGTTCAAGACTGTCAAGCGCACATGAACCCGTTCCTACCCGAAGGTAAACGCAAGCAAAACACTATGTTGCATATTCCATTCACGCCAGGTTAGCGGCTCGCCTACTGAAGAAAATGATCCAGCCTGATGTGGTGTGAATCCGGGTGCTTTTGGTTGTTGCGCTTGTAGAGAACCATCACATTGCTACGGGCCGAGCAGAGCTAACGGGATAACAGCAATTCCGTCTTGTCTACGGTAGG
>WRJP01000018.1 GCA_009778535.1 Propionibacteriaceae bacterium
TGGATGAAAAATCTAAGACACGCCTCGTGGCCAATGTCTACGCAAATGCGGAGCGCTGCCGCAAACTCGACCGACTGCGCACCCAACGCAGGGAACTGGTTTCTGTCGAGCCTCCGAGCGGAGGTCGCCCACTCTTTCCACTGATGGCTCTTGGTGCGGCAATCGTGTCCTTCTTCATTATGATCGGCACCTTTGCCTCGGGTGCTTCTGGGGTTGGCGTAGCGTTCCTTCTAGTGACTTTAGTGTTCTCGATCTATGTTGGGGTGAAGATAAGCAAGCGCAGCGGGTACGACCAAGCGCTTACCAGGTACGAGGATGCTCAACGCAAGCTGGAGGACGTGGAGAAGAAGTTAAGAGCCAATCCGCCGCTTACGGAGCCGATCTGGTTGTTAGTCAAATAGGAGCGACATGAGCTCGCCGCTTCTGAAAGTGGCCGAGTCAATCCAACTTGGCTCGGCCACCGTCCCGCTACTTGGCCAGTCCAACATCTGGGTGGAGGACAGTCTTGCAGATGATTCGTCAATAAGGCTCACCTGGTCGATCATGCAAAAAGCATTGGAAGGTACTGCCCCGGGACAGCTAGAAGTCACGGTATTCGACGATGGCTTGAGTGGCCTTGCCGCACCCTTCTGGCCTCTCAACTCAGGCGGCGAAAAAATACTTAACGTCCTAAACGACGAGCAAGAGTTCAAAGCCACGCTTCGCTTCCTCCGCGATCATGTACAGGGCGTGAAGAATGTCATGCAAGGTAAAGACCGGAGTCTGGCTGACTTTCGCCGCCGGGTTGACTACCCAGTTGAGGGCTACAAGCTGATCGTCATCTCCACGGATTTCTCTTTCCTCGACGAAGGCACTCAGATTGACCTTGGGGTGCTGCTAAAGGCCGCCCCTGCCGCAGGAGTATCGTTTCTTATCCACTCAATGACGCTAGGTGCTAACCCAGCGGTCGTCGCCATGTGCGACCACATGACAATAAGACACGCAGCGATTGAGCGAAAAGATGAAGATTCGGCAATCGGCTGGCAAGCACCGTCACCGGACGAACTTATCGCGATGTCGCAGACGGTTGCAGGCAGCCTAGCATCGGCCAAGATGGATCCGCTGGCGTTCGCAGAAGTGCAGCCGCTCCACACGACATGGAATGAAACCAGTTCAGACGGTGTCACTTTCGCCATCGGAAGATACGGTTTGCAGACAGTAGAGGTCACTCTGGGAGATGAACTGAACCAGCGGCACAACATGCTAGTCACAGGCGCAGTTGGTCAAGGCAAGTCGAACCTCATCTCAGTGATCATCCATAGCTTGTGTCAGCGATACTCGCCAGCAGAAGTCGAGTTGTACTTACTCGACTTCAAGGAGGGCGTGACACTCCAGCCATTCTTCAACGCTGAAACTGGGGAATATCTGCCCCACGCGCGGGTGTTGGGTCTTGAAGCTGATCGCGAGTTCGGTTTGAGTGTGCTGCGAAACCTATTCGACATCTACAAGAGCCGCATGAAGACGTTCAAGACGGCTGGAGTGCAGAACATAAGGCAGTACCGCGAAGTGGTTTCTGAAGGCACGCTGCCTCGCATCGTCGTCGTCATTGACGAGTTCCAGATGATGTTCGCCGAACGAGACAAGGTATCTGATGAGATTGCCGAGCTGCTGGTGCGTGGAGTTCGACTGTTCCGCGCCTGTGGCATCCACATTATCTTGGCTTCGCAGACAATCGGCGGCAACATGTCACTCATGGGGTCAGTCGGAGAAGGACTTTTCGGTCAGGTACCTGTGCGTGTGGCGTTAAAAAACTCGCTTGCTGAATCGCACGCCACCTTGTGCGACAAGAATGACGCTGCTGCATACCTTCGAGCGCGTGAAGCAATTGTCAATCAAGATTACGGCGACGTGTCGGCTAACCGAAAAACCTCTATCGCATTCGCTGACGAAACTGTACTTGCGCCCCTGCGCACCCGCTGGTGGCAGCAAACCCGCGAATCCACGAAACCACCTTACGTATTCGTCGGAGAACGGAAACGTTCGCTAGCTGACGACTTCGCCGCGTTGACCGCAAGGCCGTCTTCGGCGGTTGCGGTGCCGACGGTATTCCTAGGCTCACGGATTGAAGTGGATGCCAGACCTCTGGAGGTACCTTTCGGCCGCGAGGTCGGGCGCAACATCTGTCTGTTCGGCCAAGGTGATACAGTCGTGGAAATTGAGAGCATCGTCTTGTCGCTAGCTATACAGCAACCGAGCACGCGATTCCTCGTCCTTGATTGTTTGGACAGTAACTCGGCTTGGGACAGCACGCGCGAAATGTTCACGACGCTGGTTAGCCAGACGGACTGCACTCTCACGGTGGTGCCCAGGGACGAAGTCGAGGCTGTCATCATGCAGGAGGCAGATAGCCTCGTAGATCAGAATGTGTCAGCCAATACGGTACTGATCGGTCTAGGTCTAGATCGAATTCGGGCGATGCCGGTGGCATTCCAGGACATCGCAAGGACTGGAACGAGCCATGGCATCCACATCATCGGCTGGTGGTTGAAGCTGGATTCTTTCCGTGAGCACGTCGGATACGGTGGCGACGCATTTTTCGATATCCGGCTCGCCCTGCGACTCGACTCTCAGTCAGCTAAGCAACTCGTCGCCGACCCGCTGCTGGAATGGAAACCAACAGACAACCGAATGCTCGTATGGGACTCAACGGAACTAGCCGAGGCCATTCGCGTCATCCCATACTCGGTGCTCGACCCGACCACCGTAACCAGAATGCGGGGATGAGTAATGAGCTACGACCCCGAGCGCTCTCCTGGACGCAGCCACGAAACTGCGCCCAAGCAGTCTCCTGCAACCGCAGACACGAAAACGAGAGCGACGCTTGGGGCTGTTGCGACTTACATGTCACAAACTGGTGCAGATGTCAGTTCAAACGACGCTTCCGATCTGGGAACGGCCTCTCAGTCTCCTGAAAGCTCTGTCCAAAAGCTAACCCAGGAGGCGATATCGCAGGCGAGAGACACTCGCAGTGCAAAGGCAGACCTACATGCTGCTGAAGCCTCAGCCCTCGCCCTCACCACCAATGAAGTACGAGCTGGCTCTCCAGCATTACAGACCAAAACTACCAGCCACACAATAGGAGGAGGCATGTCGTTACAAGACACAATCGCCCAGATCGCTTCGTTACAGCGAGCGATTCAAGACCAGATCAGGCTGATCAACGACTTTCTGAAAAGCAACCGCGACACGATGCAGATAGTGCGAACCGAACTCAAAGGCAGCACGAAAGGCTATGACCAGAGGATGATTAACTCGTTGTCGCAGGCCGAGTCGTCACTCACGTCGTCTTTATCCAGCCTACAACGCGCGTCAGAGGCTCTGACGAAAGTCAGCGCTATCTAAAAAGGAGAATAATCATGGTATCTATTCAAGATGTAGCTGACGCAGCCCATCGTATTGGCGAATCGGCGAAAAACGCGCAGCTAAGAACTAATAGTTGCGCAGACACACTTAAGACGCACGCTACTCAACTTTCAGGCACAGTAAGAGGCAGCCGTACCGGCGAGGAGGCTGTACGCCAGGTGAACCAGGCGGAACGCTCGATACGCGAAAGCGCTGCCCGTTTACTCACCCTGAAATCGGACATCGACAGCTTCGTTCAAGACCTCATCAAGTAGCACATCATGGCATGGGTAGTGGATCAGCAAACCAAGAGGCTTCGAGATGCGGCGTTGAATGCGCTCGAATCGGCTATGAATCACGACAGCTACGCTCAACAACAGGTCAGAACAATCATGGGTGTCACCCGCTCCGCCATGGGCACCGGTCACACGCAGGGGGATCGACTCATTCAAGATACAGCGCAAGTTACAGAATGTATCCAACGGGCACAGTCGTCAATCCAGCGAGCGATGGGCGAAGTTAGAGACGTGAACATTATGATGTGGGTGTCCGATTGAGATGACCGATATCTACACGACTATTTGCACGCTGCAAGCACTCTGCACAGCTGTGCGCCAGACCAGACAAAACATCCTTGAGGCAATTTCGGCTTTGGAGCACGCCCTAGATAGCTTGCGTGCCCTGGACGACCCGTATGCCCGAAATGCCGAGGCAGATGTCCTTGCGGCATTGGCAGACCTTCGCGCAGCTCATGCCACCTGGCTTGAGGAGTACACCAGGCGAGCTGATGACTTAAGCCGCCGCTTGGCAGCCTAACAACTGACCTAAAGAGAGGAATGAACAGATGGGTTTCTTCACCAAGAAAGTTCCACTTCGCAGTAACCAAGTTTCAACGGCCGTGACGCAGGCACGCTTGCTAGAACTCCAAGAGCTACCTGGAGTCGTGACAGTCAGATATGCGGATGGTCCGATGCAAGATACACTTGAGCAACTCGAAATGTGCAAGCAGCAAGGACTGATGGAAGTCACCGTTGTTTTCGACTATGAAGGCGAGTCCGTCGTCGATGGCGATTTGTGTCTTCTCGTCGAGATGGAGATGCGAGAATTGCTTGACAAATATGGATTCGATGGACAGAACGCTACTGTGATTCGTTAGCAAAATGGTAACAAGGAAAAGGCTGACATATGAGACTTGTTGTTGATGAAGTAGTCGTAATTCCGGGTAGAAGCGCTGCTGCCTGAGGAGTCATTGAGGACTCGCTAGTTGCCGTCTCCACAGCCCGCTGATTGCCGCCATCCCACCTGCTGATTGCTGCCAGCAGAATGCTGCTGCTGCCAAAGGTGTCCGTCTAGTAGAGGTGGTATCTTTGGCGGCAGAGGAGGGCGAGATGTTTGGCAAAAAGAACAAGGTACCCGAATGGGCGAACCAGTTGAAGGAAAAAGAGTTTCTGGCGTTCATGGCGGCAGTCCAAGACTACTTTTCAACAGCTGACAGACCTTTCACCATAGACGATGGAATGGTGCGCTTCTTAGACGACGATTCAAGTCTCGGCCTAGCAAACCCCATGCAAATTTGTGCCCAAAATGACATCGCCGACTATCCCGAAATCATCTCCTACCATTTTGACCTGATGCGCGAAGCCGATGCGTTCAGAGCCAAATTTGCTGAGCTAGAAGCTGACTTTGAAGCTGTGAAATCCTACCTCGGAGTTAGGCTTTACCCACAAGAGTACATTTCTTTCGCCGGTGAGAACTCCTTGATTTGCCGCCACTTTACGGGCGAACTTTTTTCGGTACTAGTTTGGGACTTTCCAACTGCCATCGAAACCGTTCAGGCAAGTCAAGTTGAAAAGTGGAACGTTTCTGAAGCTGAGCTATTTGCCATCGGAGCCGAAAACGTTAATAACAACTACGCTTTCGAGATTGCTACGATCGCCGCCACCGATGATGTTGATCTTTACGTAATCGAAACCGAACACTTCTTCGCAGCCAACATTCTGCTTGATTTGGACGCACACCCAGAGCTTGTCAAAGAAGGTGGAGCCATCGTCGCCGTTCCGCTTCGCAATCTAGCGCTGATCTATCCGATTTCTGACATCAATGTTGCGCGCGCTCTAACCCCGATCTTTGCCCACACCACGAATATGTACGCCGCCGGACCTGGTGCCCTAACCCAGGAAGTCTATTGGTACCACGACGGCCAGTTTGAATCCCTCAACTACACCGCAACAGGAAAATAGCTGAGTTTCACACCCTCTGAGGCTTTCCTGGCTCTCCTTGATGGCTCTGACTCGCCTGCTGAGTAAACGCATCAACTTCCGCTACAAAGGCCAGCCAAAGACTCATGAAATGCGTGATGCGTGATGCTATACTTCGTATATGCGCACTACCCTTGATATTGATCCCCGCGTAATGGCGAGTGCTAGAGCCCGAGTTCACGAAGGACTCAACCGAAGTATCGGCGAGGCAGTCTCTGACATGGCTCTTGCCAATCTCATTACACCAACACGCCCACGACCAGCGACAAATGGACTTGTTCTCTTGCCCGATGTCCCCGGACACGTCATAACCAATGAGATGGTTGCGGAAGCTCTCCTAGATGAGTGACATTGATCTACCTGATGTCAACGTACTTGTTGCACTGTTGAACCCACGCCACATCTACCATCGAGTAGCACAAGAATGGTTCGCTAACGCAGTGAGCGTTGCGACAACACCGATAACAGAACTGGGTTTCCTTAGAGTATCTCTAGTTCCAGCTGTCAGCGGAAAACGGGTACAAACAGCTGATGCCCTGGCTTCACTGAATTCCCTACGCTCGCATGAACGTGCTTGCTTCCTGCCCGATGATTCGTCTCTTGGCCAAGCAACAATCGATCTATCAGGATGGGCTGGACACAAGCAGACCACCGATCTCCACCTTGTCAACTTGGCAAGCAGGCACAAAGCGCGACTCGTAACCCTAGACCAGAAGATTCGACCGAGTCTGGTTCCAGCAGACCAGCAAAAAGTTCTCGTACTGATCTAAAACCACAATCGAGGACGACGAATTGGGGGTCTCCTGATTGTCTTTTTCTGTCATCCCGCGGTAAATCGCGGGATCCATCGCAAGCAGCAGTGATGCAAGAACGTGCCATTCGGGTTTCTGGATCCTGCAACTGGCGTGCAGGACGACAAAATGGGGGTAACTGGAATGTTACCCGACGTTGCGGCGTTTGAGCCTTGGATCATTTCGTTGAATAGAGTCGGTATCGTCGATGCTGATGGGAATACCAGGGGTTGTGCCAATGGCTGCGTTGAGATCAATGGTACGAACAGTGCGGGGGGCGAGTGGCTGCGAAACATAGGTAGGTCTGGTGATCGCTATCGGCTCCCACAGCGATTCGAGCTTAGGCAGCGGCAGGCTCAACTCGATTGAGTGCTCATGATCGGCATTGTCAGCTAGCTGAACCGTCATCGTGTCAGCATTCTCGTCTGAGCGCAGTTCCGCAGCTCTGCTTGCTAACTTGCGCCGCATACGCCGCACCGTAACTCGGGATATGACAAGGAACGTGGCAATCAATCCGGTCGGAATCAGCGCAAACCACCACTGCCCCAGCCCGCAAACCACCAATACCGCTACCCCAATCTGGACGGCCAGCAAAAACACTAAAACACTGCGCCTTCTAGTTGCCGCCCGCCGATCAATTCGGGTCAACTCCTCCAGCTTCGATTTCTGAATTCTGGCAGCATCCAATGCCAACCCATCGTCGGTGCTGGCCAGATCGCTGCCATTGCGTACGATCGTGATTGCAGTTGTAGAAAAAGCCTCGTCGACCTGATCTTCGGGCAGACCACGGCGCTGCAAAAAATACGGTACAAGATACACCAGCCACGCGGCCGCGACAACGCCAAAAATCAAGCCGGTAAGCTCCATACGCTGAACGCTACGAGACGCAGGCGGTTATCGAGAGAACATTTTTCCGAGTGTCGGAAGATTTCCGGCAGATTATAGCTGCTACTTCAGGAGCGATTACTAAAGACATCATTCTTGCTGGCGTCGTTCTAATCGTTTGACTAAACCTTCTGGCACATCTTCAGCATGTATCGCAAAGAGGTCATGGTCGCGCCATTGGCCTCCGACGTGCATATAGCGCGACAGCCGCGCCTCGTGGCGAAATCCCAACTTTCGTACTACAGCCAACGATTTTTCGTTCTGGGGAACAATCGCCACCTCAATTCGATGCAAACTCAGTTTCTGAAAACAAAAGTCAGTCGCCAGCGCCACCGCGAGCGGAATGATGCCGCGACCTGCCCAACGTTGATCTATCCAATAGCCAATCGTTCCCCAGCAAGCAGAGCCATGCGAGATGCCACTGACAGTGACCTGCCCACAAAAAACGGCCTTTTCTCCCACGTCAGGCGCATAGTAAACCGCCCATGGCAGCAGCAAACCCTTACGTGCTCTGCGTTGGAAGTTCTTCACCAATTGCCGAAAAGATTGCTGTTGTTCAAGCGAGTTTTCTGGACGCGTCGAATCCCAAGGGCCAAGCCACTGACTTGAGCGCTGCCGAATTTCACTCCATGCAGCTTCATCGCGGGTACTCAACGGCCGCAAGTTCACCTGACCGTAGCTCAACGAAACTGGCCACAACGAAGGGTTTGATTCGCTGGTTCTCAGCCGCGTTGCGGTCGAAATGAGCATGGCCAAACGTCAGCCATCCAAGAGCCAGCAAGCTAGCTGCGACCCTGCTTCAATCTGCTGACCTGGCTCAACGACGACCATGGCGTTAGCCTTCGCCAATTCCAGCCCGCCTGCGTCAGGCGGCAGGTCTAATGCTTCAA
This sequence comes from Propionibacteriaceae bacterium, assembly GCA_009778535.1. Lineage (GTDB taxonomy): Bacteria > Actinomycetota > Actinomycetes > Propionibacteriales > Propionibacteriaceae > Propionicimonas. The sequence continues at coordinate 8,206 of WRJP01000018.1, forward strand.
CCTGACCATCGGCGTACAACGCTAATACGAATTGGGTGTTCTCTTGATCTGAACCGAAGGTACGGCGGCAGATCGCGTCGACCATCAGCTTCGGCGGCATAGGGTCAACCCCTGCCAACTGCCTTAGCAACGGCCGAGCGAAGACCTGATAGCTGATGTACGACTGGATTGCCCCTTCTGGAAGTACGAGTACCGGCGTTTGCCCGCTGCCAATAGTTGCGAAAAGACGCGGCCCGTTCGGCCACATAGCGATGTTGGCAAGGTCTATCGACCCGAGTTGACTCAATGCCGAAATCAGATTCTCGTTAGCCGCAGCCACCACGAGCAGCAGATCGGCACGTATCAACTGCTCTGCTAGCACCGATTTCAGAATAGCTACGTCATCACGAAGGATGCCTATCGGGAAAACTTGCGCAAGATCGTTTCTGGCACAAGCGGCGATGAGAGCGGTAGTGGAATCATAGAGTTGGTTCAGTTGCGTCAAGGGCATTCCGGGCTCGACCAATCCCGAACCTATCGTCGCTACCACGACTCTGGGGCGCGGCCGCGCAAGCACCTTGTCATGGCCGACCTCGGCAAGCATTGCAACCATCCGCGGGTTTAGTACCGTGCCTTCGGGAAGTAGCGGCTGATTTTCTGCAATTCGGTTTCCTCTTGGGTAGAGGAACTGGTTGAACGCCGCTTCGGCGGTGAAACGGATACCTTCAGGAAGCTTTTCGCTGCCTGCGATTTGAGTCACGTCTGTTGCTGGTACTACCGCATCGGCACCTTCGGGAACTGGCCCGCCGTAGAAAACCTTGACTGTAGTGCCAGAACTCAGCGGGTCGGGGATTCTGCCAGCAACCGCAACGTCAACGACCGGAAGTGCAATGGGATGATTCTGGCTTGCTCCAACTAGATTGGATGCCCGCACTGCCCAACCATCACACAGGGCTGCGGTATACAGCGGCAGATCAAGATCAGAATTCAACGATTCACACAGCGTCAGATCAGTCACATCTAACAACCCCACTCCGAAGGGACGCAGACTTTGTGTCATAGTCAGCAGGTGGTGTAGGTACTGTTCAACTGTGCGCTTACCAGTGATCTCCGAAACCGGAGCATCCGGAGTCAAATCCTTCTCGAACTCGTACGCATCATCTTCGTACTCGCCGCGTTTATTTCGTCCAAAAATGGCCATGCTAATACGATAAGTCAATGACCAAGTTAATGGTTGGATGCCATGCCCGATAACCGCGAGTTAAAGCTCCAGAAAGAGTGTTTGCGTGCCGAAATCAGAGCTGGAAGGCAAGAGAGGACGGATGCATCCTGGGATTTGGGATTGACAGCGTTGACGCAGCAAGCGGCTGTCGTCGCCTGCTATGCCCCGCTGCCTCCCGAACCCGATATTTGGAACTTCATCGATTATTTGTTGGAACGCGGAGTGCAAGTTCTGTTGCCAGTGCTGAAGGCTGAACCTGCATGGGCTAACTACACCACACGAGCGCAAATGCGGCGCAGTTCGGCTGGAATCTTGGTTCCGTGCGGCTCGGCGCTTCCCAATACTGCTCTTGCCAGCGCCCAGGCCATCGCCATGCCAGGGCTAGCTGGAACCCTTTCTGGAATCCGGCTTGGTACAGGTGGCGGCTGGTACGACCGAGTGCTGCTTCACGCTGACCCTAATGCGGCCCGCATCCTCGTTCTGTACGACGACGAAATCTATGACGATTTACCCTGCGAAGACTGGGACGAACCCGTCGATTGGATTGTCACCGAAAAGCAGGTCTACCGTACGTCCGCCCGGTTCCCTCCCGCTGCCTGAGCACCTCAACTCCATTGGTTTACTCCTAATACGGCACTGAAAACTAAAGATATTAGTTGCCGTCTATATCCCCTAGACGCAAATGTTTAGAGGGGGTATACTCTATTTATGACAAAGCCGATGAAATATCGAGACTTAGTGAGATTGTTGAAGCAGGCAGGGTTCTCTTTTCGACAAGGCAAAGGTGACCATGAGGTGTGGTATGGCCCCAATAAAGCAGAAGTGGTACTCGTGAAAGACACAGAGTGTTCCCCTGGTATTACGCGAGAAGCGCTAAAAGCAATCAAAAAGGCGAAAGAGGCATAATGAAAGAAACTATCGTAAAAGCGACACGTTGGAAGTTAGGGTGGGAACTCTCTTTAAATAGTGGGGGTCTGACGCAAGTACGCACTCTTGCTCGTGCCGAACAACAAGTCCGTGACTACTTGGACACAGTTGAGCCTGCAACAGATCATTCCGATTGGCCTATCACGATCATTCCTGATATTGGTGAGGTTCGGAGCGAGTTGGAACAAGCCCAGCTTGCTGTTTCTTCTGCGAAGATAGCTCAAGTGGAAGCCGGTCAGCGAATGCGCGGTGTTGTGCGACAACTCAGAGCTGAGGGGTTATCTATAGCAGATACTGCCTGCATTTTAGGGGTGTCCAAAGGCCGCGTGTCACAACTTGTCAACTAGGGAACCCCGCGATGACAGCTAAAACGAAGCTGCCAGATATTCTTCGCCAAAGTTTGTGATATGTGAAAACTTTGCTACACGAGCTTTGCACCATAGCCGGATGGCCTCTCCCGCTCGTTGACACCAGTAAGATGCTGACGTCTAAAAACCAAAAAGTTGCACTCCGCTGATAACGGCCGATTTCCGCGTAACCGCATTTGTAACTAACATTGCCTGGGGAAATGACTAACTAAGATAGGAATCCATGCCAACGTATCAGTACTGCTGTAAATCCTGCGGCCAACAATTGGAGGCTGTTCAGGCGTTCACCGACGCAGCATTGACGCAATGCCCCGAATGCGACGGAGAACTGCGCAAGGTTTTCAGCGCGGTTGGAGTAGTGTTCAAAGGCTCAGGTTTCTACGCCACAGATAACCGAACCAAGTCCAAAAATTCGGCTAGCGCAAAACCGGCCGAAACCACCGACTCGAAGCCGGATGCTCCTGCGACGCAAGCTCCTGCCAAGACTGAAACACCAGCCGCATCCGAAACTAAAGCGGCATAGCCTGATCTTGGTTCTCGTCCCAACTAGGTCTGCCTGAAGCTGATCTGTGGATAACTGAATTTTGCCAGTTTGAGGCTGAAAATAAAGAAACCTGTGGATAAGTGAAATTTTCTGGCGTGGATTCTAATAATTCCAGGTGTGCCAACATTGCTCACGAACCTACGCCAGAGCGTACGCAGACACCGCCGTCTTTTAGCGGCCTTAACCGCAGGTCTAGCGGTGCTCGCCGGACTGTCCGCGCTGGGAGAAAAACACGACCTGACTCCGGTTCTGGTTGCTGCCCGCGACATTACCGGTGGGAACAAGCTGACTGCTGCCGATGTGGAACTGTCATGGTGGCCAGCGGCAATCGTTCCTAAGCTGGCATTTACGCAGCCGTCTGAGGTTATTGAAAAGACGCTGGTGTCGTCGGTCACGACGCGGACACCAATCACGCAATACGATCTGCTGACTTCCCCAAACCTGGTAGCTAAAGACATGGTTGCCCTACCGATAGTTTTCGCAAGTTCAATCCCTATCGAACTGCTTACGGTTGGAAGCTCCATCGACATAATCGGCGCCGACCCTAGCAGTGGTGCAACGAAAATTCTGGCCTCTGGAGTCAGGGTGGTATCAATTCCAAACTCGGGAAGCAATGCCTTCGGCTCAACTTCGCAAGTCGTATTGGTGGAAGTCACTCCAGCCCTGGCCTCTCAGCTCAACTCGGCAGCATCAAGCCACGGTCTGAGCTTCGCACTGCGCTAGCTGGCTGCCCCGAATCAAACGGCAGTTACACCAAGAACGTCGTCGCATCTTTCACACCAGTTGAGCTCCTCCGAAAACAGTATTCGCCAACAAATTGCTGTGTGTAGTCCTTACATGGAGGTTATACCGATGGTCTGATCCAGGAGAGAAGTGGGAATCGAGCGAAGTCAGAATCGAAAGAACAAATGCCTACGCCGTATTCGATAGCAAGCGCTGCCAGATGGGCGTCGGAGACCAAGTTACCTCGTAGATCACCCTCAACTACGAGCTCTTCGAGAATCCTGGCATGGCTCGAACCTGGCTGCGGTATCCAAGTTTGGTTGGCTGCTAGCCATGTGTTGATGTGCTGGTATGCCTGCTTGGGTGTGAGTGGGTTGGTTGAAGCTCTAGGGTGCGTTGCGATTCTTTGGAAGGCCAGCAATGAAGCCCAAGGTAACCCGATGCGAGTGACCCCATTGAGAGCTGTTTCCAACCACCTTTTCGCGGGCAGATGAAATTGCGAGCTTGAGTCCACCGCATATAGCAGGACATTCGCGTCCACTATCATTTCTATGAAATCCCGTCGAGGTATTCGAGCGCATCAGCTATGTTGCTGACATCAATATGTAGTCCTAGCTCGGTAGTACGTTGCACGAAGCTATCAGATGGACTACCACTTCGATCAAGACCGCCGCGGGCTAGTTCATTGATTGCACCTGAAAAGCTTACGTGACGGCTCTCTCGCAGATGTGCGACCGCCGAAGCAACATCGGGGTCTAGTCGGACAGTAGTTCTCATCGACCCAGTCTAGCACCATTGATGCGTTTTTTCCGCATCATAGATGCGGCATAGCAGTGAGAGCCCCTAACATTTCTGGCTGCTTAGCCAATTCACCTAGCAGCGCACCGGTTACTCCTTCGGGCTGAATGCCTTTGTTGTGCTGGCTATCTGCCGAAAAAGACTTACAGAAAAACTGGCTACCACTGGAGCTGAATCTCAACTCCCGTAGTGCGGGGGTACGTCCTCCAGGAGTCGCAGCTCAGCTTCGCCGATTTCGGCACCACGAATCGGTGGTTTCACGTCCAACACCCAACATCCAAGCAGCATCCGCAGTTGCATCAAGGCCGCAGAAAACGCAGCAGCACCGATATGGGAGACAGCGTCCGCGGGCAACGGATACGGCCAGACCTGCTCGGATTGCACTGCGACGCGAGCACCCTCCCGAATCCGTGTTTCGTCCCATCCACAGGTGGCTAATGTGGCTACCAATGCTTCCAAATCGGCAGTAGTAGTAGCCGGAAAATCGAAAGATTCACCGGTAATAGCCTGCGCTAATGCCGAATGCCAGGTCAGCGGTATACACATGGCTGTCCAGAATCCTTTAATACTACGCTCCCAACGACGGAGCTTGGTGTGTCAAATGACCAATCTCCCTGAACTTCCAATCTTTCGGCACCAAGCAGGGAGGGAATTACAGAAAAGCGTTCCTCAAAATCAGTTACTAGCCGGTAAAAGCGAGGGTCAAGGCTCACTTCAGGAAGATGAGACTGTGCCGACAGTCGGTAATCTGCGCCAAGAGTAAACAGATCAGAGCGCAACAATAAAAGTTCATTCGTGGTTTTGACGGGAAGGAAACGATCGCGCTCGACAACTATCGCCTTCGCACCGGAAAAAACCTCAATAGCTGCCCCCATGGCCGATTCGATCTGAATCACTTTCGGGGTTTGCGAATCGGCAGGGTCTACCGTCTTTTCGTTGCGAATGAGTGGCAGCCCCAAATCACCACCGTGTGCCTGCATTTCAGCATTCAGTATTTCCAGATCAATCCAAAGCGTGTTGCAGTTAAAGTACGGATGTCTTTCTTCATCAGTAAAATAGCTCAGGTCAGAATCGGGAGTCTGTGCCGTATCTCGAAGAATCAACTGTCCGTCACTATTTCGATATGCCAAATGCCCGCCCTTGCGGTCATTAACAGTCCGTAAACAAACTTCCGCAGCATAAGGCGCGCCACTGGCTGCAAACCAACCAGCCAGCTTCGGGTCGGGAGCCGCGCCGAGATTGTCGCCGTTAGCGATATTCGCATATCTAAAACCTGCATCCAAAAGTTTCTCCAGCATGCCGCTGCCCCACAGGGCTGGATACACATCGCCATGTCCAGGTGGACACCATTCCAGTTCTGGAGCCGTCGGCCAAGAAACTGGAGTCAGTGTTTGAGCCAGCAGCTTTGGTTCTTGGTTTTGGATGAAGTCGAGACCAAGCCCAGCCACTTCGAGATCTGGGTAGCGTTCTAGGTAGGAAAGCGTGTCTTCGCTGGTGCGAAAACTGTTCATAAAAAGCAGCGGCAGTCGCACCTGGTATTCCTGCCTAGCATATTGCACCTGGCGCACGATCAAGTCTAAGAAGTTAAGCCCGTCCCGCACCTGGAGCAACGTCTTGGCTTTAGCTAAACCCATTGATGTTCCCAGGCCGCCGTTGAGTTTTATCATCACGGTCTGCGCTAAGCCTTGCGCGATGGCGGCATCGCTTGGGGACACTTCACTCAGTTTTGGCAGATCGTACACCCCAGAAATCGAATCCTCACTGATTAGCCCCGTCTCTCCCGATTCCAACTGTTGGTAGAAATTGGTAAAAACCGCAATCGCTGCTGCATCGACTCCGGCGCCACGCATTTTCGCAATGGATTGGTTCAGACCCAACTCGCTCATGGGTGAATGCTAGCTCATCACGGGTACCAAGATGGCAAACCCAAGAGACGTCCGAGTGCTGCGGCCAAAGCTCCAACAATGATTACCACGATAAAAGGTAGTTTGAACCGCAATGCGATGATTGCTGCCACGAAGGAGATAAGACGAGCGTCGATCAGGATAGCTTGGCCGCTCGAAAATGCATTGGTGATAGTGAGCGCAGCCAGTAGTCCGACTGTTAAAGGCGGCGCAAAACTAGTAACAGTCTTGCCTTCTAGCAGCTTTCGGGGCAACAGGTAGCCTGCAAGTTTTGTCGCATATGCAGTTACTGAAGCAACCAATATCCACGCCCAATTATTCATAAATCACCAACCATTTGGTCGGGCTCGCGCCAGTGGCGGGTTGACACCAGCACCCATACGACGATGCTGCACGCCCCTGCAATTAGGATGGGAACCCCTGGCGCAACGAAAGGCACTACAGCTAGGGTGATCGCAGCGGCAGCAACAGCAGAAACGATCAGCTTTTGGTTTTTCAAGTGTGGCCAAAGCAAGCCGCAGAATGCAGCCACTGCCGCACCGTCCAAGCCCCAAGCCTTCACATCGCCCATCGCTCCACCTGCGAGCGCGCCAGCCAGCGTCGCCAGATTCCAGAACAGATATACACCCAGCCCTCCAGCCCAGAAACCGCGACGTTTTTCGCCTTGATCAGCTTGCGCTGAACTGACTGCCATGGATTCGTCGATGGTGAATTGCGCCATCAGCGGTTGCAACGCTGTCGGCGGGCGCAGCAACTGCTTGATTTGCATGCCGTAGATGCCATTGCGAATTCCCAGCAAGCTAGCCGCCGACCAGGCAGCCAACCCAGCTCCCCCACCTCCTAGTACCCCAATGAATGCGAATTGCGAGCCTCCGGTGAACATCAACAGGCTCAGCGCACAGGTCTGGAGCACGTCCAATCCAGCGGCTACACCTAATGCACCGAACGATATTCCGTACAGGCCAGTAGCTAGCCCTACCCAAAAACCCATCCGGACAGCCGGGGTCAATCGTTTCTTAATCAAATCACGCCCGCATGCCGTCAGCAGTTTTAGCAGAAAAACTAGTCAACTTGGGCGGTGCCGCGCACTTTCGCTATGGCTTTCATCAGGTGGTAGAGCGCCAATGCGGTGACTGTACCCACTGCGATTCCGTTGAATGAAACTCCAGCAATGTTGAATGAGAAATCAGCGATTCCCATGATGAGGCCAACCGCCGCCGGAATCAGATTCACCGGCGAAGTGAACTTAACACTGTTTTCTACCCAAATCCGCGCGCCGAGCAGGCCGATCATTCCGTACAGCACTACACCTGCGCCGCCGATGACACCAGTTGGAACCGTATTGATTGCGGCTCCGAATTTTGGAATCAATGAGAGAAGTAGCGCCGTGATTCCAGCTACCCAATACAGCGCAGTGGAGTAGACCTTTGTCGCAGCCATGACGCCGATATTTTCGGCGTATGTGGTCGTGCCAGAGCCGCCGCCAAAGCCAGCAACTGCCGTCGCAACACCATCGGCGAGCAGCGCGCGTCCCATCAGCTTGTCGTAGTTGCGATCTGTCATCAATGCGACTGACTTGACGTGGCCAACATTTTCAGCGATTAGTACTAACACCACTGGCAGGAACAGTCCAAGCACACTGAAATCGGCGACCGGAAGCATGAATTGCGGAAGTCCAATCCAGTCTGCGTTTTCGATAGCATCAAAATTGACCTGCCCCTGGATTAGTGCAGCAACATAGCCTACGAGAACACCCAGCAGGATGGCTAGCCTGCCTAAAATGCCTCTAAAGAACACCATTATCAGCACTATTGCGATTACTGTTATCCAGCCTGTCAGGTCGGCCGTAGCGCCAGTTTCTTCGTTAAGCACTGCTTGGAAGTTGTTCTTTGCAGCGCCCGCCAGATTGAATCCGATCAACATCACAATGGTGCCAGTCATTACTGGCGGCATGAACGTCTCGATCCAATCCGAACCGACAAGATGCACTACCGCACCCACAATCGCCAACGCAATTCCGGTGCAGAGCACGCCGAACAATGCCACACCCATGCCGTTTGGCAGCAGCATCGCGCCGCCGATAGGTGCAATGAATGCAAACGAAGAACCCAGATAGCTAGGAAGCCGATTCCCAGTTATCAGCAGGAAAATGATCGTGCCAACCCCGGAGAAAAACAGGGTCGTCGCTGGGGGAAAACCTGTAATCAGCGGCACCAAAAAGGTGGCACCAAACATGGCGACCACATGCTGCATACCCATTGATACCGTTCTCGCCCAACTCAGCCGCTCATCTGGAGCCACCACTTCACCAGGCGCTACGGTCTTTCCATCTCCGTGTAGTCTCCAACCCGAAAACCCCAAGTTAGCACCCGAATTTTCGGGAGCGAGATTCATTTGATTTGCCATGCTTCCCCCTTAGCCGTGTCAAAAAAACTGTACGACTTCTGAGTCCAACAGAATCCAAAAAACGTTTGTTGAGACGCTCAACACCAACATTTCCTTAACCGTGATTTACAGCAGCGGTATCATCGGCAGCGTCCCATACAGCGACTCAGCGATTGAGCGTATCAAGTCCCACAAGAGCTGCCTGAACTCTCCCGATTTGATGAGAGTTATTATCACTCCCACGATGCTCACGCTCGCTACGGTTCCAACAGCGTATTCCGCCGTCGTCATCCCGCGTTCGTCACTTCTGATTTGTTTCCACATGATTGCTCCTTCTTGAAGATAGTTACACCTTCATCATGTGTTTCATCACCACCAATGTGTTCGTTACATCCTGTCCTGTGGATAAGTCCGTCCCGCGCTCACAGTTCATGAACCGCTGGTTACGCAGAATTCAATACTCACCCACAAAAAAATAAGAAAGACATGAATGAATGTGA
>WRJP01000019.1 GCA_009778535.1 Propionibacteriaceae bacterium
ACGTCCAACGCTCCACGAGTTGCTGGTTCGGAGTCACCAACTGTTGTGGGAATCGTAAAATAACGCGGACTACTTCGTTAGCCGCCACACCTTCATGGCGAAACCAGGGTTCGGGGCACATAAAGGTACCGCCGCAGTAGGCAGTGCAGACTCCAGGCGAATCAGGATGTCCCGCAGCGCAATCCACAGACAGGAATTGCCCTTGTGTGATCACATTGGCTTCAAAGGTGGCGACAGGAAGCGCAACTCCTTGCAGGAAGTCCCAACTGACCACTGTCGCGTTGTCAGCAGCTATCGTTGCGGCACCGATCACCTTGTAGGAGAAGCTGCGGCTTCCGTCAGGTTGAGCGTCGTTTATGGTCACAGTAACAGCGCGTTGGCTGGTCGCAACATCCAATGGCGTAGCTGGCGTAGTTTCTCCTGGTGAGGCAACTTTGAAATCAGTTAGTGTGTACTCGTAGTAGCGGCGGTCGGTGATTTCTTGTTGAGTAGTGAATACCTGGGTAAACGGGTTGGCAGCATCAGAATGCACCACCACGTTCACGTCGATTGAACCATCCGTGTTCACAACGGCATCAACAAAATATTGCTCTATTTGATCTGCTGCCTGCGCTGGGGTTGCGTTCAACATAAGAGTCGCCAGCAGAACCATCATGAATGCGAGCACGCTCGCGGATTTTGGAATGTTCACAATCACCCCTTAGGAAAAACTTCTATGAGAACATGCTATCGAAGTGTGGACATAACCCATAGAGGTATTAGATTTTGCATCCGCGCAGTAAGCTCGTAGCTGTGACGAACCCACAGTGGCACCCGACTCAACAGTGGTCGAGCCCTGCCCGACCGCCGGCAACTTGGCAGCAGCAGGCGTACGCTCAGCGGCCAGTGATGCAGCAACAGGGGTACGGCCAACGCCCACAGCTACAGCAGTACTGGCCGCAAGCCAACATTGCTCCTGCTCCAAAAAAGAAAAACACGCTCGGAGTCGTTTTGCTGGCCGTAATCGTAGTAGTTTTGATTGGTGCTTTCGGAATAGTAAGCAGCCACTTCGTCAGCAGTGCTTCAAATCCTGTTACACCTCCTACGACCCCTAGTGCTGGGCCAACCACCACGTCAGGCCCGAACTCCACGCCTGTCTCTAGGCCACCGTCGGTTGCAGTTCCTGATCCTGAATTTGATCCTCCGGATTTGCCTGTTCCGGCCTCCCTAAATGAAGCAATCCAATGGCTACAGCAGAATGCGCTTTATTCACAATCCGCTGCCAGAAACGACTGCGCTGTCGGCACCATTGACATAGCGCGTGCTAGTACAGCGCAGCTAGAAGCTCATTTTTATGATCTATCAAGTTGCCTGTGGCAAGTTTGGAACCCCCCGCTGACCGAAGCCGGTTTTCAGCTTCCGCGAATGCCTATCACCGTCTATGACAAGCCGATAACCAGCGCCTGCGGGGAAGCTCCAATGCAGAATGCGTTCTACTGCGGCGCAGATCAGCGAATCTTCTATGCAAAAGATTTCTATACGGTGGTTCCCAGAGAGTTGATTGGAAAGCCCTTTGTTGCTGATTCAATCATTGCTCACGAGTTTGGACATGGCATCCAAGCGCGTACCGGTGTGCTCTACGCCCGAATAATCTATAAAAATCAACTTGATGACGAGAGCGAAGAATTGGAACTTTCACGACGTCACGAAATGCAGGCAGATTGTTTGGCAGGGGTTTTTTCCCGATCAGTCGCAGCAGCCAATTCGCTCAGCGCAGACGAACTATACGCTCTAGCAGAAGTAATCTACAGTGTCGGAGACGACCAACTTACCGGCGATGAGACGTATGTTTCAGATCACGGCACAGGCAACGCACGCAACAGGTGGTTCATTGAAGGTGTCAACAGCTACGACGTGGGAGTCTGTAACACCTATATCGCTGACTCCAGTCTGGTTCGCTGAGTCTTCTAGCCCCAGAAATGCACTAAGGGGCTGCTGGTGATCCGAGCAGCCCCCCAGGCGATCATGGGGTCGCTATATGCGACGAAATTGTTTTTACAATTAGTCAAAGCCTACGTCAGCATTGGTCACACAAATGCCTTAAACAGCGAATTGATATTAAATCGTGATATTCAGCTACGGTTTGTGCTAGCCAGTAGCCGTTTAGCGACCTCTCATGGCTTTGTTAGCGCCCTTCGGCATGACCATTGGGCCTTTCGGCATGGGCAGCATCTGGCGTACTGAATCTAGGGCTTGCAGCCGTTTTTTAACTTCATTGATTTGCAAAGGCCGGATGGTCTTGGGGAGTTTCTTGATATGGTTCTCCAGTTTTTCCAGCGGAACTTGTCCGGCATCATTGCCCATCAATATCGTCGTTACCGGAACTTGGTATGCGATCTGTTCGTGACGCTTCTGCTCTGAACTGAGCATTGGCTTCAATCTCGCCGCTGAACCTTCACCGATCAATAGGATTCCAGCCTTACCAACTACTCTGTGAACGACATCCATCTGCTTGTTCACGGTGATGGGAGAAGTGTAAGTCCACTGCTTCTTGTTCAGCATTCCCAAGGCCACCTCTGCGCTTCCTGGTTGGCCTTTGAAGCGCTTGTAGGTGGACTTTTTCGCTCGATCAGTGAGCATGAACATAGCTGCGATGAGCGCAAATCCTACTCCGAGTATCAGCCACATCCAGAAAGGTGTGAGGAAGAAACTGAGCACCACGAAAACCGCTAAGGTGATTCCCGCCGCACCGAATATCCACCACTTTGCTGCCGGATCGACCTCAAGTGTGATCTTCAGGGTTTCACGAAGCTGCTTCATCCGACCCCAGTCCTTCGGGTCGTTCGAGGTCTTTTTCGCCTGTTTTGCGGCTTTTGCATCTGCTTTCTGCTTAGCTGCAAACTCTTTGGCTCTTTCGCTCCTTGCCATTTATGCGTTCCTTCCAATCTCTACCTCGCGCGCTGCAATCGCCTCGCGGTACATACGACCGGCACGATATGACGAACGTACCAGCGGTCCGGCCATGACTCCTGCGAATCCTATCTGTTTTGCGGCGACAGCGAGTGCATCAAATTGCTCTGGTGTCACCCAGCGGTCTACCGGGTGATGCAGCAGTGAGGGGCGCAGATATTGCGTAATCGTGATCAGATCGGTCCCGACTGCGTGCAATTCCTCCAATGCTGCGTATACCTCGGCGTCACTCTCACCCATGCCCAGCATCAGATTGGATTTTGTGATCAGCCCGGCTGCATGCGCGGTTGCTAGTACTTGCAACGAAACTTCAAAATCAAAACCTGGACGAATCGAACGAAACAGCCGTGGTACGGTCTCGATGTTGTGGCCGAACACTTCGGGGTTTGCGTCGATTATCTGTTCCAGCAGACTGGGAGCACCAGAAAAGTCAGGTACCAACATTTCCACGCTCACGCCCAGATTGTCTTCATGGATGCAGCGGACGGTCTGTGCATATAGCCAGGCACCGCCGTCGGGAAGGTCGTCTCGACATACTCCGGTGACGACAGCATGGAGCAAGTTCAGTTTTTTCACTGACGCTGCGATTCGGGCAGGTTCGTCGGTATCGTAACTTGCCGGTTTCCCAGTATCAATCTGGCAGAAGTCACAACGACGGGTACACATGTCGCCGCCGATAAGGAAGGTCGCTTCCCGATCCTCCCAGCATTCGAAAATATTGGGACAGCCTGCGGCTTGGCATACGGTGTGTAAATCCTCACTTGTAACTAGGTTGCGCATTTGGGTGAACGTTGACCCCATCGTGACTTTCCGCTTAATCCAAGCAGGCTTGTGCTCTATGGGAGTTTCGGAATTGCGGTACTCCACACTCCTAAGCCGCTGCGTGTCGCTAGTCACAAAGTAATGGTAACTGGTGTCGTGGACGGTCTTGGATTCCGAAGCTGGAAGTGAGCACCCGCCGTCAACCGTCAAGCTAGGGGAAATCGAGTCTAAGCAGTTCACTCAGATATGGTTCTAGCTGTTTTGCCACTTCGACTAGAGCTGGCCTTTGTCCGGTTTCCTTTTCTAGCGATGTCACTCCAGCATCGGCGATACCGCAGGGGATTATGTTCGAGAATCTTTCTAAGTCGGTAGAAATATTCAACGCAAAGCCATGCAACGTAGTCTGATTCGACACCCGAATCCCGATGGCAGCGATCTTGAGGTCAAGTCGAGCCGCGTCTTGCAGCCAAACGCCAGTACGTTCGGGAATACGCAACCCTTGCAAGCCGTATTCGCTTAGCACTCTAATGAGGACTTCCTCCAAACCACGCACATATTGAATGATCCCTACGTTGTTTGGCAAGAAAACTATGGGGTAGCACACCAGTTGTCCCGGGCCGTGATACGTCAGCTTGCCTCCACGGTTTACTTCGACGACATCGCTCCCGTCAAAAGGCCGCTCGGACGGTAACGTCCTTGCGCCCGCCGTGTAAACCGGAGCATGTTCGACAAATATCACCTGGGGGCCAAGTTCTCCGGCTGCGACTTTGGCGTGAATACGTAGTTGTTCCTCCCACGCTTGCGTAAAATCGACCAATCTTTCGCCAAGACCCAGGTAATGGAATTGAACCGGACGTGCGTCAGCCAGTTGTGCTCGATGTGGTCTTTGCTGCGAATGGGCAGCAGTCGGCAGTTGGTTCACAATCCCATTTCGGTAATGAAGGCGGCTTTTTCTAGCCGTGATTTCACTAAGTTCAGGAATTTGCCAGCCTCGGTGTTTCCAACTACTCGGTAGTCGTAACTCAGCGATAGGTAGATCATGGCGCGAATGGCCAACTGATCTCCGGATTCATCGTCCAACACAACCAAGCGTTTGGTTAAGACTCCGACACCCAGCGCAGCTACCTGCGGTTGAGTAATGATGGGGGTGTTTGCCAGCGTCCCATCTGCACCGAAATCAATAATGGAGAAGGTCGCCTGCGGGCTTTCCGCAGCGGTTGGTGCATTTTGGCCTGCTGTTGCTATCGCTTTTGCGATTCCTGTCACATTCAGATCGGATGCATTTGCGACAATTGGAGTCGCCGCGTCGGTAACCTCCCTGATACCAATGTTTACGGCCGTTGGGTGTGTGATTACGTTGTTTTCGATGTCAATCGCAGCATTCAGGATTGGGAAAACCTTCAGCGCTTCTGCAACTGCCGCAACGAAGAATGGCCGGTATCCCAATGCCACCTGTTCGCGGCTGGTGAACATTTGTTCGTGCTTCGCCAAGAGTCGAGAAAGCTCAGTCAAATCTATCTCGATGCTAGCGCTCAACTGCGTTAGTGGTGAAAATAGGTCACTTCTGATCGGTTCAGCCCCGGCAGGGGAGGCTGCATCGTCAGCCTCGCATGATTGCAGTACGGCGACGTCCGCAGCTTCTGGAGTTTCAGCTGTCCCATTTCGCTTTACGGCAATTGCATCAACAACGTCACGTTTCCTGATTCTGCCACCTACGCCACTGCCGACGATTTCTGACAAGTCGATCTCGCCAGCTTCAGCTAGCTTTCGTACCACTGGCGGTATGTAGGAGGAGTTGGTTTCGTTTTCCGGCTCGTCAACTTGTGCTTCCAAGGGTGCCGTTTCGGGTGCGGTAACCGCAGGAGCTGGTTCGGCTTCGGGTGGCGAGGATGGCTCGACATCTTCCGGAGCTGTTGTCTGCGGCGGTGGAGACGTCGGGGTGGACTCCGGCATCAGCATGGAAACAGTCGCAGCTGCTTCTGCAACTGGGGTGGCACTCAAAGGCTCGGGTGGAGTCGGCTCCAGAAGCTGAACCGGTGGCGGGGAAAAATGCTCCACTGTCGGTGTTGGTACGGGCATTGCTATCGGGCTGGGAGTTTCCATGCTGGCTCTGGCGGCAGGTTCTGTCGCAGCGATGACAGCTAGCACCGCTCCCAGGGCGACAGTCATGTTTTCTGCCACCCTGATTTCGTGTAGCATCCCGCTCACGGGAGCCGGAATCTCCGTGTCCACCTTGTCAGTCGAAACTTCAAGTAGCGGATCGCCAGCTTCGACCTCGTCGCCGATGCTCTTGAGCCAATGCGTGACGATGGCATGGGAAACTGATTCATCAAGAACTGGTAGTAGTACTTCAACAAATTCTTGCTGGGCCAGATGGCTAGGTTCGGTTATTTGGCTAGGCATCGTTTCTGGAACTGGAGCCTCATACATCAAAGTTGGGGATGCCGCAGACCTCGGAAGCGGAATGCTGGGTGCAGCGACTACCGGATCGGGCGGCGGCGGAATCGGGGGCAGGGAGTCTTGGTCGTGCAACTGTTCGACAGCGTAGAATCTTTTGGCAAAGGCATCATCAAGCTGCTTTGGTTCTTCAGACTTGATTTGTTCATTCAGATCGAACCTTTCAGCATTTACTTCGGTTGGCCTTTCCAGAATCGGGTCGTTGTGGTCACTGATCCAAGCCAGTACTTCGCCGACGGCGACTGCGCTCCCCGCGTGGCGGCTGATTTCAAGCAAGCGTCCGGCAGTGGGAGCAGTAATCACAGCGGATACGTTGTTGGCTGACACCTCAACCAGCGGTTCACCTACCCTAACCGAGTCTCCGATTTTCTTGTGCCAGAGCAGGATTTTCCCCTCGGTAACGTTTTCGCCCAGTACTGGCAGTTGCACTCGAGTAGACATCAATCACTCCTTCTCGAAAATACCTGCTACATACCCTACCTGGGATAGCTGCGGGCAAGGGCACGTTCCGAATGCGATAATGAGGATGTGGGGTTGTTTTCCAGATTTCGTAAAGGCCGCCAACAACAGGTAAGTGACGAGGTCACGGCGGCAACACAGTCGCATCTTACAGACTTCATTACGACTAGACGCGGGGTTGAAGCGTTCATCGAATTGCCCACGACAATGACGAAAACCACACTGCTTCTCATCGCCTACGATGGGGAATGGACCAGGCGAAGCGTCGAATCTGTCGACTGGGCACGCAGGTTTGCCGCTATGCACTCCATCCCCAGTTACGACGCTGGCGTTGTCGGATACCCCAAACGCATGCGCGACTACAACGCCAAGCAGAAACTGCGCCCAACCGTCGAAGACAACCCCGCTGATTGAGTGAAAACCGCAGGTTTGTGTATCGATCCTGCAACTGAAGTGCAGGATGACTCAGGTGGCGGCAGGAGCCTCTGCCGTTAATCGAGAATGTTCCTCACCCGAATGGCGGCGGAGAGGCTTGGCTGTGTGCGGTTAGTACTGCGCGGTACGCACCGATCAGGGCTTCTCCTAGACCAGCACCAGGACCTGGAGAGGTGTTCTTCATGATGGAAGCGGCAGCGCCGCCGCATGCGTAAAGCCCACAGATGATCGAGCCGTCGCTGCGTAAAACTCTCGAATCCTCGTCAATGCGAAGGCCGCCCTTGGTGCCGGTATCTCCTGGAAAGAGCTTCACCGCCCAGAATGGAGACTTGTCTATCTTCCCAAGGACAGGATTCTTAGCTCTCGAACCACCAAAACCAAAGCGATCCCAGTCGGACTCACCGCGCCTAAAATCAAGGTCGTGGCCTTTGTGAGCAAAGCTGTTGAAGCGCACAACCGAGCCAATCAGCCCAGCTCGGTCAATACCTAACTCGTTTGCTAAATCATTCAAGGTTGTAGCACGAATGATGTCACCAGCCTCTATTGCTTTCCGCGGGGTTGAACCGGCCTTCCAAGGCCCCAATTCATAACGCGAGCGATGTCTGGCATCCATAATCAGGAAAGACGGTACGGCACGCACACCGCCGTGGCTGCGCGAGTACAGGTAACGCCCGAGCACCGAAGGCCCTGCCGCTTCCGAAAAGAACCTGTCGCCTGCCTGATCTACAATTATTCCATGTGGGGCTTGCCGAGCTTTGTCAACGCGGTAGGGCTGACCATTGATTACGAGTACTGGAACCCACCAAGCGTCTCCCAACGCCGCAGTGTCAGCACCGATCGCTGTCCCGACCTGAATCGCGGTTCCGGTGTTCAGCGGTTCGTTGAGTGACCAAAGCGCGTTCGTGGGCAGCGGCAAAAATTCTTCCCGAAGCTGCTGATTTGCTTCAAACCCGCCGCAGGCGAGCAACACCCCATGTCGAGCAGCTATTTTTTCACTGCGGCCATTGCGTTCAATGACGACACCAGTGACAGCATCTCCATCAGTAACCAATTCGACCAGAACCGAATCGAAAGAAAAATCCACATTGCTAGCCGTGGCACGACGCAGCAACTCGGCGACAAGCGCCTCCCCGCGTGTGGTCGTGGTTTCATCGTTCTTGCCGATCAGTTTTCGCAGCGGATTCTTCGACACGTCCTGCGGCGCGCGGCGCATTCGGTCACTCCATTTGCCCAGCGTCGTCACATTGGTGTGGTTGAGCGCCAATACTCGCCCTTGCGGTTTCCCGCCGATGAGGGCTTGGTGGTAGTCCGGCAGCCCACGCATCACCGTCATCTGTAATTTGGACGATGCTAACCAACGCACCATCTTTATCGAAGAATCAATGTAAGCACTGCGCCTGGCGGAGGTGGAAGCCTGTGTGGTTTTGCCGAGAACTTGATTCAGGTAATCCAACGCCAAACCCGCAGAGTCGTCTTGGCCGATCTTGATCATCAAGTCATTGCCAGGAAGCCACATCGCACCCCGCGAACCGCTGGTAGTGCCGCCAACGTAGGAAGTGCCTTCGACCACCAGCACATCAAAGCCGAGCCGTTTTGCTGCAACTGCCGCCAGCAGGCCAGCCGTGCCTGCTCCTACGACGACGAAATCAGTCTGTTTCATTTTCCGGTCTCCAGCGCCTTTGCCACTTCGATTAGGGTGCGTATCGACATGCCAGTTGCTCCTTCAGTTACATAATTGTAGCCAGCGTGGGTATTGAAAGCTGGTCCGGCAATGTCTAAATGTGCCCAGTTAGTGTCTGCTGGCACGAATTCTGAAAGGAACGCGGCCGCTGACAGCGCTCCCCCATAACGGTCGCCGCTCGATTTGATGTCGGCAACCTTTGACTTGAGTTTGTCCTTGGTTTCCTCGGGAATAGGTAACTGCCACAGCAGCTCTCCAGCGACAGCAGCGGCAGTCAGTATCTCCTCAGCGGTTTCAGCATCGGAAGTCATCAATCCGCCAACACGTTCTCCAAGCGCCACGATGCACGCTCCAGTGAGGGTGGCGACGTCCAGCAGCAAATCCGGCGCATCTTCGCCTGATTTTGCCAATACGTCAGCGAGTAGCAGCCTTCCTTCAGCGTCGGAGTTGGCATTCTCAACCGTCTTGCCCGAATACATTTGTATGACATCGGAAGGACGAAATGCCGTTCCAGATGGCATGTTCTCAGCCATAGCACCGTACGCAATGACCTTGGTAGCGACCCCCAGTTTCGCAATGGCTAGCACGGCAGCAATTACACTGGCAGCTCCTGCCATGTCATGTCTCATGGTGTACATGCTGTCAGCAGGTTTAAGATTCAGACCGCCAGAATCGAAAGTGACGCCCTTACCTACAAGTACCAACTGCTGCTTCGCATCTGGGGGCGAATAGCTCACTTTGAGCAGACGCGGCTGCCTGGCCGAACCAGAACCCACGGCGATGATGCCTCCGAAACCGGCTTCGGCTAGCATCACTTCATCCCAAACTGTTATTTCAACAGGTACATCTTTTGCGGCCTGTTCAACCATGGCGACGAATGACTGCGGGTAGAGCTCGTTTGCTGGCAGGTTGATCCAATCTCGACCCTGACAAACGGCTGCGGCAGTGAGGCAGCCCGCGTCGATTGCTGCTTGCGTACTAGCTTCCACAGCGGAGACTATTTGGATTTGCGCCACGGCCGGTTCGGCTTTGCACTGGTATTGGTAGGCACCCAAGAGCGCACCTTCAACCGCAGCTTTGATCACATTCGGGTCAACGCTGCCCAGGCTCAGCGTGACTGTAAGTCCTGCCGCGTCGGGGAGTTTCACGACAGCTTGCAACGCTGTCCCTACCCCGCGGCGCACCATTTCTGGGTTTGCATCCGCGTTACCGATACCGGTAGCCAATACCAGCAAACCACCTGGGGCGATGAAAGTTCCGACATTTCCTGGTTCTGTTTTGGCTCCAACTGCTTTGGCCACTTCGAGCACGGACTTGTTGAAGGTGTCTTGCCATCCGGTCTGAAATTCATCCGGAAGCCCAACTCGCCTTTCTTCACCGCCAGCGTTGGCTAAACCGATAACCAACCCGGCTACGTCCGACCCGATGCTGGAAGTGAGTTCGATACTTGGAAGTGAGCAAATCATGTGAGCCTCCTAAACGCAAAAACTAATCTATCGTCAACCGAGCTTTTGAGGGCAGCTTTCTCGTTCGCATGGCAGCAATGGGTAGAGCTTGAGAATGGTGTCACAGGTGAATGCGGCGCTGGGCAGTACGGGTCACACCACTAGAATGCTGTCATGGATGAATTGTTGAAGTCGCCATTGCATGATCGCCACGAGGCGGCGGGGGCGCGTTTCGCCGAATTTGGCGGTTGGCTCATGCCGCTGCAATATACGGGAATCATCGCTGAACACAATGCCTGCCGCCAGGGCGCGGCCGTTTTTGACGTGAGCCATCTCGGGAAAGTGAGCGTCACCGGCTCTGGAGCGGTGGATTTTGTAAACAGTTGTCTGAGTAATGATCTGAATCGGATCGGAGCCGGACAAGCGCAGTACACCCTAGCCTGCAATGAAACTGGCGGGGTGGTCGACGACATGATTGCCTACCGGAAATCCGATGAAAACGTTTTCCTAGTTCCGAATGCTGCCAACACCGCACGGGTCGTAGCGCTACTGCAAGCGGCTGCACCTGCGAGTATTCGGATCGAGAATCAACATCGTGACTTCGCTGTGCTCGCCGTTCAAGGGCCGAACAGCGATGCCATTCTCAAGGCGTTGGCGCTACCTGTCGGACATGACTATATGGGTTTCACAGTTGCAGAATTCAGTAATGCGGAGTTGATTTGTTGCCGCACTGGCTACACCGGTGAGCGTGGCTACGAGTTGATAGTTCCAGCCGAAGTTGCGGGTTTGCTGTGGGATGCAATCTTGGAGGCTGGAGTTGATTTCGGCCTAGTTTCGGCTGGTTTGGGAGCACGCGACACCTTACGTACTGAGATGGGTTACGCATTGCACGGCCATGAGTTGAGCGAAACTATTTCAGGGTTAGAAGCACGCGTTAGCTGGGCGATCGGGTGGAAGAAACAGGCTTTCTGGGGTAAAGATGCATTGCTAGCCGAAAAGTCCGCTACTGCTAAACGTCAACTTGTTGGCTTGATCGCTACTGGGAAAGCTATCCCGCGCCCAGATATGAACGTGGTGGCACTAGATTCAGAACAACCTATTGGGGTGGTGACTTCCGGAACGTTCTCTCCATCGCTGCAAAAGGGAATCGCGCTGGCACTGCTTGATACATCCACTGCTTTACTACCAGAGGTGGGGGTTCAGGTAAGAGGACGACTTGAGAAGTTTGAAATCTCGGCACCGCCCTTCATACCCGCGAAAGTTCGTGAATCGGCAGGATAGATTGGTCGGAACCTGAAGTGAGCCAAAGACATAAACGAGAGGTGCAAGATGGGATTGTTTAAGTCCTATGAGCGTGAAGATACGCCTGCGGAAGTTCAGGATACAAAGCCGCCGGTCAGTACGAAGAAGACAGTTCCTACACCTTCACGCCGCGATGCCGAAGCAGCTCGCAGACAACGCTTAAAGCCTGAATTGAACCCGAAGCAGGCTAAGGCTCGGGAACGCCAAATCCGGATGGAAAACCGCGCAGAACAGCTACAGAAGATGGATTCTGAACCTGGCCGCGTCCTGTTACGCGACCATATCGATGCGCGCCGAAGTCTTTCACAGTGGGCTCTGCCCATAGTCATGGTTAGTTTGGCGTTCTCTATGTTCGCAAGTGGTTTCAGCATGGAAGTTTATGCAATCTCGATGTACTCAGTTTGGGCTATCTTCGGGGCAATCATCGTTGACATCGTTTTGATGTGGCGCGGCTACAAGAAACTCCATGCGCAACGGCTGCCGAATGAAAGTACGAAAGGTCTGATGTCATACGGTTTTAACCGAGCCATCAACATCAGAAGATTTCGCAGACCGCCGCCTCGGGTGAGTGTCGGTCAAATCATTTGAGCTGACTTAACAAAATGTTTTATTGGGTGTGCGAGCCGGAGTTGAGCTGTGCCGACCAGCGTCGGCTTGGCCTTGACCTGGGTTTTTTGGTTCAAGCAGATGCCGATGAGTGGCTCGGGGTCAACTTTTCTGAATTGCTGGAACTGGGAGTAAGGTCTGTAAGCCTGCTCAAAGACCAGGAAGTCGTATTCAGCTCAATGTCCTTGGATGAATGAGTGAATGCTGCCGTGTTGGTTGGCACAGGGTCAACGGGAGCGGACAACCAGCCGACGGACGCGGTCGCTGCCGGTTTGAGTCGAGAAGGGTGTTTTGCCGTTAAGATGACCTTGTACTAACTGTGATAAGGACGGATCGATGAGCGAAAAATCCATTGCGCGGGTGCTGCTATATTCCCACGACCGAAACGTACGGGAGCAGGTAAAGCTAGCACTGGGTAAGCGTATTGCAACAGACCTGCCGCAGTTGGAAGTCATTGAGACGGCCACCGCCCCGGCGTTGCTCCAGCATCTGGAGGTTGGGAACATCGACTTAGTTGTACTGGACGGGGAAGCTACTCCTGCTGGCGGGATTGGTCTTGCCTACCAACTCAAGGACGAAATTCCCGTTTGCCCGCCGACCTTGCTGCTTGTTGTACGTGTAGCTGATGCTTGGTTGGCGACTTGGTCGAAAGCTGACGCAGTTGCGTTCTACCCCATCGATCCGGTGCAACTGGCTAAAACCGCAGCCGATTTACTGCGGGCTTGGTTTTCCGAAGCGGAGGCGGAGTCTGAACAGACCGAAACAGAGCAGACTCCAGCAGACCAGATGGAAACTACGCCATCCTGAGGTGGTGTACTGAAGCGTTATGAAATGGGCTGATTTACTAACAAGCCTGGTAAACCATACTGATTTGAGTGTGGCTCAGGCGTGCTGGGCAATGGAACAAATCCTTACCGGTGAAGCGACTGATGTACAGATTGCAGGGTTCGCCGTCGCCCTACGCTCGAAAGGTGAAACCGTTGATGAGTTGGCTGGACTGGCGCAGGCGATGTTGGATCGAGCAGCCCCAATAACCATAGACAACCAAGCTGTCGACATTGTTGGTTCGGGAGGTGACCGTGCCAACACAGTGAACATCTCCACGATGGCAGCCATAGTCACGGCAGCGGCTGGAGTTCCTGTAATAAAACATGGGAACCGAGCAGCGTCCTCTGCTTGCGGTACTGCTGACTGTCTGGAGGCACTTGGAGTCAAGTTGAATGTGCCAGCACAGGCACAGGCTCAAGTTTTACGCGAAATCGGCATAGCTTTCCTTTTCGCCCCGCAGTACCATCCGAGTTTGCGGTTTGCCGGTGCGGCACGGCGTGGTTTGGCAATCCAAACCACGTTCAACTTTTTAGGGCCGCTGGCTAATCCTGCCCGTCCTCGTGCGCAGGCTGTCGGTGTAGCCAATGTGAAAATAGCTCCGCTCGTCGCAGCGGTTTTCGCCCGGCGTGGAGTCCGTGGCATAGTGTTTCATGGCGACGACGGTCTGGACGAACTAACCACCACTACCGCTTCACAGCTATGGCTCATTAACGAACAGCAAGTTGACGAAACTGCCCTTGACCCACTAGACCTGGGGATCCCACGCTGCGACAAAGCCGAACTGGTCGGCGGAACCCCTAGCGAAAATGCCGATGTCGTCTTGGCGGTGCTAAACGGCGCGCAAGGTGCTGTCCGCGACATTGTTTTGCTCAATGCAGCCGCTGCAAGCTTAGCTTTTGACGGGCCGAAACTTGGTGTCTCAGTTGTGGCTGATCTGGGTTATCAGCTTGAACGGATGCGGGAGGCGATTGATTCAGGGGCTGCGTTGCGACTGCTGGAAGCTTGGATTGCCAAAACGCAGGAAGTTGCTGTCTGAGCATCAACAAGGCAGGGCAGCCAAAGCTAAGCTCATACTGCGTCCATTCTCTCAAGCCTCTAGTCACCGGCGCAGCGTACCTCAAGTGAGCACTGCCATGACCAACGGACAACATAGACATCCGCCGACCAAAGCTGGCCCAAATGGATAGCCGCCCTGCTTGCGTCGAACTTTGCGGATAACGCCGAGCAATGCACCTATTGCGGTTCCGACAAAGAGCGCCACGAAGCAAGCTGTGACCGCTAATGAGCCACTGGTCAGTCCGATTAGGGTTGCAAGTCGGACATCTCCGAAACCCAAATCTGTCTTTCGCCAAACACAAAAGAACAAACTGCCAGCAAGCAACGCACCAAGACTGGCGTCAATTAATACTTCCCAGCCTAGCCAGCAGGTAGCTATGAACAATGTCGCCTGGACGCCAGCAAAAGTTACCCAGTTGATTCGCTTGGGCAACCTGCCGGTTTGGGCATCAATGACGGCAAGGAGCGCCCCGCCGCTACAGAACACTCCTCAAGGAGGCCAGAGCGCGATGGGTAGCCAGGGCAGGGTGAGTCCAACCCCTACAAGAGCGAAAACTATAGTTTTCGGAAAGTAACCAAATCTGGTAGCTGCTTCGGGTTGGTTGCTGTGCATTCTCATCTGTGCTCCCTGGTTTCGTGTTGGTTAATGGTCGGCAATCGACATAAGTATGTGTCGCAGCTCGCAGATTTTGCAGGGGCTTCTCGAAACTGTGGAAAACTGCATGATGCGTACCCACTTTCTCCACTTTGTAACTTCTTTGCTGCAAACTGCAAGACATTTCCGACTTCGGTCTCGGTTTAGCCTAAAAAACGAGTATGTTAGAAGTAACGAGTTTTTTAGGGGTGAAGATGCGGCGCAAAAAGTTACTAAGAATCATTCTCAACGGTACCCAGGCACTTGAGAAGCGACAGACGGCGCTTCATGAAGCGTTGGAGAAGATGGCTCCTTTGATTGCCCAGGCAGGCGAATACTTCGGTCCTGGCGCTGAAGCTGCGGCGGAAAGAATAAAGCCTATTCTGAAACAGGGTGCCCGAATCGCACATGACCATGTCCAACCGGCACTTGGGGACATTGCAGAGAAAGTTGTTCCTGTCGTAAATGCCTCAGTTAAGAAGGTGCAGCCGGGCGTGGAGGAGTTGTTGACGAAGATTCCTCCAGTCGTAGCGGCGGCGAAAACTGCCATTACCGATGAGCTACTGCCTATTTTGACCAGTCCGCTTGACAGGCTCGGTCAGCCAGAACCCGTCATTGAAGTCGTCATTGCCGAGCCAGCCAAGAAAAAGTCTTGGAAGAAACGTTTTTGGCTGTTCGTGCTCTTTGCCGGACTTGCCGGAATCGCGGTTGCAGTGAAGAAAGCGTTAGAGCCGCCTGCTGAAACTGGATGGATTAGCTATACCCCACCAGATTCCTTTGTGGCGCATCCTGGCGCGGAAGCAACCGAGGACTTCGTACCTACTGCCGAAGTTCTGCACGACCCTGCCGACGTTGATGTCGTAGCCGAACCCGAAGCTGAGGAGCTGGAGTTGACGGCAGAAAACCCATACGGGGAGGGTTCCTTCGTCGGTGAAGAACCACCGGCTGGTTTCGACATAAAAGGCAATGTGCGCTCGAAAAAGTATCACCAAGCAGGTCAAGCTCGGTATGCTTCGCTGGTGCCTGATGTTTGGTTCAACTCAGTAGAAGCTGCGCAAGCAGCCGGATTCCAAGCCTCAAAAACCTAATTCGTACGTTGGGTACGAAACGACATTAACGAACAACTAACTGCCGCATCAGCGAACGAAGGAGCAAGATGCCCACAGCGATTCTGCACACCAACCATGGCGATATTCTCATTGAATTGTTCGGTGATCATGCTCCAAAGACTGTCGCCAACTTTGTAGGTCTTGCCTGTGGCACGAAGGAATACACCGACCCTACGAGCGGCGAGTCGGTGACGGGAAAGTTTTACGACGGGTTGATTTTCCATCGCGTAATCGCTGGTTTCATGATTCAGGGCGGCGACCCGCAAGGTGACGGATATGGCGGGCCAGGCTATCAATTCGGCGATGAGTTCCACCCTGAACTGGTCTTTAACAAGCCCTATCTGCTAGCTATGGCGAACGCTGGACCAGGGACGAATGGGTCACAGTTCTTCATCACGGTGGCACCGACTCCGCATCTGAATCGCCGCCACACAATATTTGGTGAGGTAAAAGACCTTGACTCGCAGAAAGTCGTCGACGAAATCGCTGGTGTTCCTACCGGACGCGCAAACCTCCCGCACGAGCCGGTGGTGATCAACTCGGTTGAGATCAGCGAGTAATCGCCGTGATCACAGCGATTGTTTTCATAAACGCCGAGACTTCACGCATTTCAGAAGTGGCGCAGCAGATTGCCGACGTGAGTGGGGTATCTGAGGTCTATTCCACAACCGGAACCATAGATTTGATCGCTATGGTCAGGGTGCAATCAATGGATGATGTTGCGGCGACGATTGCTGATCGATTGAACAAGATACCAGGAGTGGTGAACACGGAAACACACATCGCTTTCAAGGCATATTCGTCAATAGATTTAGAATCAACCTTTTCATTGGGTGCCGATTAGCGATTCTGCCAGCGATTTTACGCCAGCATGGATAGGCCAGAACCAGTCGCCTGAAATCGAGAGCAGTCGTACCCCGGGACGTTCCAGCCACCGAGCAATGAGTTGGGTTTCTTCGCTCAATGCTGTGGTATGTGCGCCGCTTGAATCCGCGTAACTAACTGCCTGTGCGGCTGAGGTCGGCACCGAATCGTCGTCTTTTTCCAAAGCAGTGGCAGCGAGTCTTCCGGCTCGTATCACATGAATTTCCCAGGCGGTGCCAGTGTGGAACGCCGCGACTATTTCTTCACATGCGATCAAACTCGCCAACTGCTGATGTTTCAATACCGAGCGTGTAAAGATTTCCAGCCGTTCGACGATAGCGTGAGCTTCCTCATAACGCTCTTGACTAGCGAGCATTTGCAGTCGAGGACTTGCAGCCTGCAAAACTTCACGAATGTCGCTGCAAAGTGCAACTGCTGCTGCCGCGGCTGATTGTTGATAGCGCTCGGGCGTGACCTGTGACTGGCATGGGGCTTGGCAACGGCCTAGCTGTGCTAACGCACAAGCCGGAATACTTTTGTTGGGACACAGCCGGGTTTTGCACTGCCGTAGCAAGAAAGTATTTACGACAGCCAGTGCGGCAGCTTCGGCGTCACTCTTTTTTCGGAACGGACCCAGATGGACACGGTCTGGTTTTGGACGAGACACTATCGACAGACGCGGAAAGGGCTCACTTGTGAGTTGTATCCAGTGTTGGTGGTGAGGAAATTTAGATCGGATGTTGTAGCGCGGATTATGTGCCGCGATCATCCGCAATTCAAGAATTTGAGCTTCAAG
>WRJP01000020.1 GCA_009778535.1 Propionibacteriaceae bacterium
CGCTCTCGATCATCACCAGAATGGTGCCCTCGTTCAAGCCCAGTCGCGCCCTGGTATCAACAGGAATCACCAGCCTGCCGCGATCTCCCATCGTTAGCGTTGCTGTCCCATTCATATAGCGAGCATACCACGTGTTATGTTTTCTCCCATGCTGCGATGAAAAACCGTCGGATGGTAAGGCGAGAGCCGGAATAAAAGAAAACTACTGGCAGATCACTCCTGGTTCATCACCTTGGCTAATCGCTTCACCCGTTCGTTTGTAAAAACTTCTTCGAGGTAAATCGGGTTACCGTCTGGACCAGATAGCGGAATCCGCCAGTTGGGGTATTCCAGATAAGTGCCTGGTTGGTTCTGGGTCAGTCGATCTCCAACGGCATCAGTGAGGGTAGCGCAGACGATTCGAGACGATGTCGCCAACAGATAGCGATGAGCGGCCAGCACGATTTCCTCAGTGCTGGGAGCACTTTCTTGCAGGAAACCGCGAGAGCGGAACGCATCCAAAAACCCTTGTTGTTCGCGTTTAGCACCTGCAAAAACTTCCTCGGCAGGTTCAGGGAGTAGCCCCAAGTTGTTTTGCAGATGCAGATGATCGAAACTCAAGAATCCAGTGGTGGGCGGAAGATCATGGGTGGTCACTGAAGCGAGGCAGTATTCGCGCCAACGTTGCGGTGGTAAAGGATTGCCTTCTTCATCATGTTCAAACCAGAGCACCGACGTACCCAAAATACCGCGGTCGCGCAGGTATTCTCGCACCCACGGTTCAACAACGCCCAGATCCTCACCGACGATCAACGCCTGGGCGCGGTACGCCTCCAGCGTCAAAATTCCAATAGCTGCCTCATGGTTGTAGCGCACATAGGCACCCTGAGCTACCGGCATCCCTGCTGGAATCCACCACAAGCGAAATAGACCCATAACATGATCGATACGTATCCCGCCCGAATTTCGTAGCAATCCGGCGACCAGCGTCCGTAGTGGTTCGTAGCGTAACTTCTCCAGTTGGTCGGGTCTCCAAGGCAGTTGCGACCAGTTTTGACCCACCTGGTTCAGGGCATCCGGTGGAGCACCAACCGTCACGCCTTTGGCAAACAACTCACCATAAGTCCAAGCCTCAGCGCTAGCTTCGCCAACACCTACCGCCAAATCGTTGATGACACCTAACCGCATTCCGGCATCGCGGGCAGAAGACTGCGCATTGAGTAGTTGCAGGTCAGCAATCCATTGCAGCCAGATGTAGAACATCACTTGATCGGAATGTTCAGCTGCGAATGCACTTACGTCCCCTGAAACTGGATCTACCAAATCCCCCGGCCATAATCGCCAGTCGGTGCCATGAATCTCGCTCAGTACACACCAAGTTGCAAACTGTTTCAGCGCATTACCTTCACGTTCGATGAAGGCGTCCAAGGCCAGCTTTCGAGCTGGTCGCAAGCCGTGGGCATAGATAATCTTTAGGGCTGCCATTTTCGCTGTCCACACCTCGTCGCGGAAAAGCAGCTTCTGATCTGGGATCACAGTAGCGAGGTGCTGTTTGTTAACAAAGACAGACCTGCGCTGCTCGTCACTGAGTTCGGAATACTCATCGATAGCTTCCGGACGGATATAGATCGGGTTGATGAAACGCCTGCTGGCTGGAAGATATGGGGAGGCTTCGAGTGGGAGTACTACTTGACACGCATGGAGTGGATTTACGAGTAGGAAATCTGCGCCTTGTTCTTTGCCAGACCATGTGGCGATATCGGCCATGTCCATCAGATCACCCAACTCCCAGGAGTACCTCGATCTAGTGGAGTAGAGCTGCGCTGCGTATCCCCAAACTTGTTGGGTGCCAAGTTGTTCGGGGAACCCTAGGAAGTGCGGACTACAGATGCACAAGGCCTCCTGCTGGTCAGCAGCCGTCGCCGCCACCAAGCGGTGGTAACCCAGCGGCAAATCTGCTGGCAACTCGAATACAACTTCCTTGATCAGTTGTTGGTTAATCAGCCGCGGTTGCGCTTCATGGTAAACCTGCGGCAGCTCCCAGATGGCACCTTCTTCAGTTTCGCAGGTCAACTTCACTTCGTCGTCGTTGGGCAAGTGCAGGTACACCCTGCGGGCTTGTCCCTGCTCCACTACTACAACCGGTGCAATCAACGCCGTCCAAGCGCTATTTTGCTGATTCTCTAATGCCACCTGAACCTTCTCGTCATCGCTGGCATCTATGCCCATTGACGCGAGAATGGCAATGACGCTCTCGTAAGGAACTTCCTGGGGTTCATCTTTCCAGTTAATAAATCTGGTGGAGATCCCCATACCTTCAGCGAGTTGGGAGAGTTGCTCATTTATCCAAGTCATATTTCACGCTCCATACCTAAACGGTGTCATATCGCACGTTAGCATCCTGGGCGAGTAAATGTGGAGGTTATCGAATCTGTTAGGGCACCAATACTGCTGCCGGAGGTTTTATCGTCTTACATACCCTCAAGTTGCCGCAATTCCCCGAAAGCGTGATGGTTTAGAATTACCGCAAGCGGAAGGATTCACTTGTGACTGATACCGATACTCAAACTAAGCTGACGACTCTGGTGCGCGAACGCACTCGCCCTGCCGATCCCAGTGATCACGAGCGACTGTCGCACTATGTAAAAAAGGCAAAGTTGACGCAAGCGATGGTGTTGGGAACTCCGGTGGTGGCGTTGTGCGGCAAGGTATGGGTACCGTCAAGAAATCCTGACCGTTTTCCGGTGTGTCCCGAATGCAAGCAAATCTGGGAAATGTTCCGTCCGGGTTCTGACGATTCCGGCCAGTAGCCATGTCTGAAAAAACGCTGTTAATACTGCGTCATGCAAAATCGTCTTGGAGCAGTGGCGCAAGTGATTTTGAACGCCCGTTGGCTGCACGTGGGTTGGGTGATGCCAGTGTAGCCGGAGCTATTTTGGCGACAACCCGCATTGATTTGGTGCTGTGTTCTGCTGCATTACGGACTCGGCAAACTTGGGAGCAGGCGGTAGCTGCTGGCGCACAAGCAACCGATGTTGAGTACTCAAAAACGCTCTATCTGGCCTGGTCGACGCAATTGTTGGCACACATCCAACAGGTGAGCGAAGCGAACCAAACGGTATTGCTCATCGGACATCAGCCCAGCCTTGGCGACCTGATTGCCTCGCTTGCAGCGCCGGGGCACTTGCGTGCGCAAATCGAAGCGAAATTCCCAACCTGCGCACTGGCTACCCTCAATTTTTCTGGAAAATGGAAGGACTTGTCTTCTCAGGGCGCCACCTTGACCAGCTATCAAATCCCGCGTGGGGTTGACCGTGCAGGTTAAAGAATCTATAGCAAGTTGTAGCTAGACACCCAACGTATTGTTTCGGGTTATGGATCCTGCAACTAAAGTGCAGGATGACTTTTAAGGGAACAAGCCCCTCCTGGTCATCCCGCGTGTCAATCGCGGAATCCATCGCAATCAGTCGTTAAGCAAGATGACTTTCTTGGGGGCTTTACATGTGCTGCGGTTTTCAGTAGCGATAGCTGTCCGGCTTGTAAGGGCCATCAACCTCTACTCCGATGTAGGCGGCTTGCTGCGGAGACAACTTGGTTAGCTTCACGCCTAGAGCATCAAGGTGTAGCCGGGCAACTAGCTCATCTAAATGCTTGGGAAGTGTGTGGACACCGAGCGGAAGCTCGTTGGTAAAGAGTTCCACTTGGGCAAAGACCTGATTCGTGAATGAATTACTCATCACGAAGCTGGGGTGTCCGGTAGCGTTACCCAAATTCATCAAGCGACCCTCACTGAGCACGATGATCGCCTTACCGCCTGGAAGATTCCACGAATCCACCTGGGGTTTGATCGGAGTCTTTGTCACTCCAGGCAGCTTCGCCAAAGCACCCAATTCAATTTCGTTATCGAAATGCCCGATGTTTCCCACCACTGCTAGGTGTTTCATGCCCAGAAGCTGCCGGGCAGAAATGGCGTTCATATTTCCAGTAGCGGTGATGTAAAAATCAGCAAGCGGTAGCGCGTCGTCAACTGTCACCACCTGGTAGCCATCCATAGTGGCCTGTAACGCACAGATGGGGTCAATCTCACTCACTAGTACCCGCGCGCCCTGGCCAGCTAGCGCGCTGGCTGCCCCTTTGCCAACATCTCCATAACCACAGACCAGCGCCACCTTGCCGCCGATTAAGACATCAGTGGCTCGATTCAAGCCGTCGATGACGGAATGCCGGATGCCATATTTATTGTCGAATTTTGATTTGGTCACTGCATCATTGACATTGATCGCAGGGAAAAGCAGCGTCTGGTTCGCTGCCATTTCGTTCAGGCGCAGCACTCCAGTGGTGGTCTCCTCGCTGACGCCGATGATTCCAGCAGCAACCTGCTCCCAATCTAACTTCGATTCCCGCAATGTTTGGCACAACGCCTGGTATTCGTCGCTGTCATCATCGGTAGCAGTAGGTACAGCGCCACATCGCGCGAACTCCACACCTTTGTGTACCAGCAAGGTCGCGTCTCCGCCGTCGTCCAATATCAGATTCGGATAGAGGCCTTGCCCGAAATCAAAGATACGTTGCGTACATTCACAGTACTCGGAAAGCGATTCACCCTTCCAGGCAAATACCGGCACTCCGCGCGGGTCATCGGGAGTTCCTTGTCCAACGACCACGGCAGCGGCGGCATGATCTTGGGTTGAGAAGATATTGCAGGAAGCCCAACGCACATCCGCACCGAGTTTCACCAAAGTTTCAATCAAAACCGCAGTCTGCACCGTCATATGCAACGAGCCCGCAATACGCGCACCCTGCAACGGTTTCTTACCTTGATAGTGGTCGAGCATCGCCATCAGGCCAGGCATTTCATGCTCAGCCAAGGTGATCTCTTTGCGCCCAAAATCGGCCAAAGCTATGTCAGCTACGCGATATTCCATGACAGCACCCTACCCGAAACCGACCGATGACTTTCTCGACCCGCTACCCTCGGCTTAGCCCAATCCGTAGATATGCAGCCGCAAAGAAACCTTGTTGAATCAGCGTGACGTAACGGGTGAGGCGATCCCCTGCCGTGCAGTTAATCTGTGAAACTAGCACGTCACGGCGGGTGGCTTCGCTAATCAGGCGCTGCTGTTCTTGCTGGGAGTTTGCGTCTCCGAAATCGTCGTCTAGCACGACCAACCCTGGCCTAGAGTCAAGTAGCTCCTCGAACGGGTCTGCGAAAACATCTCTGACCTTAACTTCACTCAGTAAGGTCAACATCTCATCAGAATCTGCTGCCAAACAGACTCTCCCACTCCCAGAGCGCAGAGCCTCAGCTATTCGCCGTGAGGCGCGGGCAGCTAGAATCGACCCGCCCCAGACCAAGGGCTGCGCCTCGGCCAGCTCCATAGCGATTCGTTTGGCAGGATTTACCGCGCCATCACGGCGCGGCGAGCATTCACTAGCCACTAAATCCATCGCATCTGCGACGGCCTCAATGTCGAGCGTCGCGCCGATTCCCATCGACTGTAACCCAGCCAACACTAAGATGGCACATGTCAGCAGATCAGCACAGGTTGGCAGCAGCGTGGTATTGCGAGAGGCAGCTTTTCGCGCCAACTCGGAATCTGGAGGGCTTGCGACTAAAACCCGAGCTCCGCGTCTGACAGCTTCGGCAGTGGCATCCAGTAAAACCTGATCGCTAGCTCCGAGTGTCACCACTAAATCAAGCGGACCTACCCAAGCCGGAAGCCGCAGCCTAGGCCAAGCCACGAAAGGCACCGGACACGACGGTTCCACGGCTGCCCGTACCAATCTAGCTTCAGAGCCAAAGGCAATGATTGCCCGTGGCAATGGCTCCGGCGCCAACGCCGAGAGTTGCTTCTCAATGTGTAAAGCCTCACGCCGCAACCTCGCACCAGCCTCAGCCAACGGTCTAATCCAATGATCGTTCTCCTGCAATACCTTGGCATCTTCGAGCCTGGAATCGTCAAAATCTATCATTACGGCCTGCGAGCCTTCTCGATTAGCAGCACCGGAATGTCACCTTGAACCAGATACGCCAGTCCGCAAGTTGGCGCAGAACAGACCAGTTCGGAAGCTTCATAATCCCAAGCCAGCGAACCATGACAGGCCGGACAAACCAGCAGTTCCAACAACGCGGCAGGTATGTCGCTCATTTCGCTCCTTGATCAATTCTTGCAACGCTTGCTGCACCTGCGGTCGTCCCAGTGGCGGCAGGTCGCGCTGCGTCAGGCTCAGCCGGGTCACAGACCACTCCCAGATGACCCTTTCTTCTGCTCACCTGTGGTTCCAGGCGATACTCAGTTCCCAGCCCGACACGCCTAATCTGGTTCGCCAAAGCTGTAACATCCGACTCATTCAGCGCCGGAGTGTTGTGTTCCCCGGGCAAGATCGTGATTTCCCAACCCTTCGGCACTCGAAACTTTTGGGCATGGTCGCGGCAAAGATCGTATGTCGCAGGTTCCGGACTCACAGCCAACGGCCCAATGACGACAGCATGATCTATGTAACTGAAAGTGAGAGTGGCAACAGCATCACCGGAGCAGCCCGGCCGTGTGCAACGTCGATTGATCACTTCTTCAGCGTATAACCCCAACCAGTCCAGACCGAGTTGCGACACCATCTTCTATCTGGTTGCCGGTAGCTGTCATCTGGGAGGAAGGTGCAAGAAACCTCACCGGTTGAGATTTTCTTTGTTACCTTTGTTACATGTGAAAAGAGTTATTAGTGAGGAATACCTTCGAGTTGGAGCAAAACGTGGATTCTTGCACAGCGGAGTCATTGGGCGACGAGCCTGAACTACAAACTCTTTCTACTGGTACTCACGATGTCGTCTTGCGTTATCAGGACATGATCTATCGGCTAATGCTCACTCATACTCGTAATCGCGGTGATGCTGACGATGCATTCCAAGAAGTATTTCTCGCCTACCATCGAAAACAACCGAAGACGTGCGACGAAGAACATCTCAAGGCGTGGCTCATCACCACTGCGTTGAATTGTGCTCGCCGCACCGTGACAAACTCATGGCGGAACCGGGTTGTGCCCATCCGCCCCGAAGAAGCCGACCAGTTCTTTGATGAGGTGTTCAGCTTCGACACGCTCGAGCAGGACGCCGTATTTCGAGCCCTCAGCAAACTGAATGAGATTTATCGCAGTGTGCTGCACCTGTTCTACTTTGAAGATCAGTCCGTAAACGAAATAGCCCAGCTATTGGGCTTAGAAGTCGGGGCTGTGAAGATGCGGCTGTCGCGGGGACGTTCGGTATTGCGTAACCAACTTCAGGAAGATTATTTCAATGAGTGACATTTTCAAGAACATGGCCTCCCAGATGCGTCCATCACCCGAGCTGCTGCAAGACCTTTTCGAGAAGCTGGATACCGACGATCAAGCCGAAGCAGCGCCAGTTCAACTTCCAGCCAAGCCAAAAAAGCAGGCATGGCAGCTTTGGCTCTTCTCCGCAGCCTGCCTGCTCATCATGGTAGGTATGATCTCAACGGCGATACAAGACTTCGCGCGCTTCAACGCGCCACCTCCTCCTGCCAGCACGCCGCAAACTCCGACTCAGCCGCCGCGCCCCGAAGTGGTTGTGGTCGGTGACTACGCCGAATTATTCGCAGCAGTCAGGCAAATCCCGAATTTCTATTTTAATAATAACTACCGAGATCAGGGAACGTGGGGAGCTGGGGAAGTTCTTTTTTCTGGACGCCAACCACCTGCTGCTCCACTCATGCGTCCAACATCAGGTGATGTAACCCTCTCATTGGCGGAATCGGCATCTGATAAAGCTCACGAAGGCTCTTATACGGCAACCAATGTTCAGGTCAGCGGTATCGATGAGGGTGACTTTGTTAAAACAGATGGAAAATCCATCTTCATCGCCTCTGGAAATTCTGTCCAGGTGGTACAACCTGCTGGAGCAGCGACAAAGTTGCTTTCGCGGTTTAGCATCGCTGGCGACAAAGATAATCCGGGCACGATCACTGATCTGATGCTCTACAACAGCACATTGGTAGTGTTATACCAACGCTATGAGTTGCGGCCGCTTGAAGACGTGATCCAAAACGGAAACTACAATCCGACCTACACCGAGTACGTCCCATACGATGCCAAAGACATCCAGACCTTGCTCTACGATGTGAGCAGCCCGGCTGCTCCTAGGCTGATGACTAGTTTCGAGCAAAGCGGCATCTACAACACTTCTCGGCTCACCGATAACCTGCTTTACTTAGTCAGTAGTTACCAGGTGAATCCCCAAAAAATAGACGCCGCTTCCCCCCAAACTTTCGTCCCTGCAACCGGCAAAGATGGCAATCTTTCGCCGATGCCGATCAAAGATATCGGCCAGGTCCCTACCCCTTCTAGCCCGAGCTACACCGTGGTGACAGCCATTGACTTGACCAGCCAGCAGCTAATAGGACAGCAGAGTGTGCTCGGGTCGTCCGAAACGGTATATATGAGTTCGGACAATATCTTCTTGGCGAGCTTTGTTCACAACGCCCCGGTGAAACCGCTTCCTGAAACAACGATCGAGCCACGCGTCATCGAACCAGGAGGGGAACAGTACGCATCAGACGAGGCGCCGTTGGATGCTCCGGGGGCACAGACCCTGCCAAGCGAACCGGTACCGGTCACCCCAACGCCGGTGCCTGGTGGTGAAACTGATCCAGAAGCAGATGTTGTGCCACCGCCGCCAACTCCGGATGTGTCCGATACGCCAAGTGCTGAACCAACTCCTACCCCCGAGCCTGTGGAAACCCCCGCACCAACAGTTGAGCCGACGCCCGCCGAACCCACAGCCGAGCCGACGCTGTCTGCCGAACCCACTCTTGAGCCCTCTGCATCATCGGAACCTGCACCTACCCAAAAACCGGTAGAACCGACGACCATGCCTAGCGAAACGCCAAAAACAGTTACTGGACCAGCTACGCATCTGATACGAATTGCACTTGCAGACGGCGCCTTGCAGCTCGCCGCCCAAGCGGACATCGCTGGGAGCTTACTGAACCAGTTCTCCCTTGATGAACACAAAGGTCACCTGCGGGTGGTAACCACTGTCGAAGATCAACAGACTTGGCAGCCCAAAGCATCACTTTGGGTACTTGATGAGAACTTGCAACGAATAGGAGAGATCGCCACGCTAGTGAAAAATGAGAGCGTGCAGTCAGTGCGTTTTGCAGGCAACGTAGGCTATGTGGTCACCTACCGACAAGTTGACCCGCTGTTCACCATTGACCTGAGTAACCCGAAGCAGCCGAAAGTACTCAGCGCTTTGAAGATTCCGGGTTTCAGCACCTACCTGCATCCCTATGCTAATGGCCTGCTGCTCGGCTTGGGAGTAAACGCTGATAGCGTAGGAAACACTTCAGGTCTGAAGTTGAGCATGTTCGATGTCAGCGATCCTTACAACGTGAAGGAAAAACACACCCAAGAAATTCCGTTCTGGAGCGCGGAAGCACTGCATGAGCATAAAGCTGTCTTGGTCGATCCCAGCCGCGGTCTGATTGGGTTCAATACCAATGAACGAGCTATCTACTACATGAAAGATGAAGCCGGTTGGGATGATCTATCACCCTTGAGCTATCTAATCTTCAACTACGATGCGAAGCAGGGCTTCTCGCTGTCGAAAGAAATCCCTAGGGACTACGACCGGCATAATGTCCCAACCCGCGGCATGATCATTGATAACTCGCTATATGTGACTACCCACGACCATATCTGGTCATATGACTTGGCCAAATTCAATGAACTCACCACCATGGATCTAAAGAAGTGACCACTGTGCTGTAGTGCATTTGTGGTGCTGGACACTAAAGTGAAACCATGCACTTCATTTTGGCGAGCGATCATGTGGGCGTGGCACTGAAACAACTCATAGCTGCGCATCTGCAAGAGCTGGGGCACACCTGCGCTGACTTGGGCACTGATTCAACCCAGAGCACTGACTACCCAATCTTTGGCTCAAATGCTGCTCGCCAGGTGGTTGCTGGCGAAGCGGACTTCGGCATCTTGATTTGCGGTTCTGGAATCGGAATCAGTATCGCAGCAAACAAGGTACCGGGAGCGCGTTGCGCCCTCGCCAGTGAACCAGTTTCGGCTGCACTGGCGCGAAACCACAACAACGCGAATCTGCTTGCCCTCGGTGCCCGAACTATCGGCTCCGAGCTGGCTCTCGCCTGCGTCGATGCCTTCTTGTCCACAGATTTCGACAACGGGGAACGCCATGCCCGCCGCGTCGCTCAATTAGCCCAACTCGACGCGGGCGTCGCACTACCGCTACCTGGCACAGCTTAATTTCCCTCTTTTTTGTCATTCTGCGGCGTCTGCTGCGCGCAGCAGAATGGTGTACCGTAACCCGGTGGTTGCCGCCTCCCGGTGGTTGAGTGCCAGCTGAATGCTGGTGTATCGAAACCCCGGGTTGAGGTTTGCCTAAAACCCTAAACGGTTTAACTGCTTGGGGTCACGCTGCCAATCTTTCATGACTTTGACGTGCAGCGCTAAATGCACTGGAGTCCCAAGTAGGGCTGTGATCTGTTGCCGAGCCAAGCTACCAATATCACGCAGCCGCTCACCACGATGACCGATCACTATCGGTTTCTGCGAATCTCGCTCAACAACCAAAGAGGCAAAAATGTCTAGCAGCGGCTTATCTGCCGCTCTGCCTTCGCGTAGTCCCATTTCATCAATGGTGACCATGATCGAATGCGGAAGCTCGTCGCGCACCCCTTCGAGTGCGGCTTCGCGTATTAGCTCGGCAATCGCAGTCTCGGTAGGTTCATCGCTGACTTCGCCTTCAGGAAAATACCTGGGGCCAGCCGGCAGCAGTTTGATGAATTCATCAGCGACTACGTCTACTTGCGAGCCAGTCAGTGCAGAAACTGGGATTATCGCTGCCCAGTCCAGCCGGTCGTTGTCTGGCTGAGAGTCCGATTCAAGCGTGAGAGTATCTATCGACAGTAAATGCTCTGCTAACCGCGCCGGTGAGACCAGATCAGCTTTGGTTGCCAAGGCGACCAGCGCCGGGCGCTGAGGTAGTTTGGCAATCTCGCCGAGTAGGAAACGATCTCCAGGCCCAATCCTTTCATTAGCAGGCAGGCACACCCCGATGACATCAACACCGTCCCATGTTTCATACACCAGTTCATTCAACCGCTCCCCCAACAGAGTGCGCGGGCGATGCAGGCCAGGCGTATCGACGAGTATGAGTTGTGCGTCAACGCGATTGAGGATGCCTCGGATCACATGGCGGGTGGTCTGCGGTTTAGACGATACTATTGCGACCTTGGCACCTACCAACGCGTTGACGAGCGTGGATTTGCCCGCGTTGGGGCGTCCGACTAGAGCGGCAAAACCGCTGCGAATCATTTGCCCTTCCGATTCGACCGCAGTGCTGGTCTGTTTAGGTGAAGACTGCGTCATTTCTTCGTCCTGGTTTTCTCCCAGGCCGCAATGATCTTGTCGTTTAGGTCGAACATCACCTGTTTTTCGGCTGGCTCGCCGTGGTCATAGCCCAATAAATGCAGCAGCCCATGAATCAGCAGATAGTCAGCTTCTCCGGCTGCGGTATGTCGATTCTCACCAGCTTGAGCGGCGATCACTTCTGGGCAGAGCATAATGTCGCCCAGCAGCCCCAAGGGCGGTTCCTCACCGTGTCCAGGAGGGCGTAGTTCATCCATCGGGAAGCTCAGCACATCAGTGGGCTCAGCACTATCCATGAACTTTTTGTTGTACGCGCTCATGGTTTTGGCGTCGACAAGCAAGATTGACAGTTCCGCTTGGGGATGAATCCTTAACACGTTCAATGCAAAAATCGCACAGGCTTGCAAGCGCTCTTCATCGACCGTCACGCCCGATTCGTTATTTATTTCTATCATCTATCCGCGCCGACTCTTTGGCCAGTCTTGACCGGCTCGATTCATTGATTCATAGCGATCATATGCTTCTACGATTTTTCCAACCAATTTGTGGCGAACGACATCGTGTCTGGTCAGCGTACAAAAAGCTATATCTGACACGGTATCCAGGATGGTCTCGGCCTCTCGTAGCCCGCTGCGTACCCCGCCCGGTAAATCAATTTGGGTGATGTCGCCAGTAACTACGATCTTCGACCCAAAACCCAGCCTGGTGAGGAACATTTTCAACTGCTCCATTGTAGTGTTTTGGGCTTCGTCCAAGATGATGAAAGCGTCATTGAGGGTACGTCCGCGCATGTACGCCAGCGGCGCAACCTCAATCGTTCCAGCGGTTAGCAGTTTTGGTACCGACTCTGGGTCGAGCATGTCGTGAAGCGCGTCATAGAGCGGGCGTAGATATGGGTCAACTTTTTCGTGCAATGTCCCAGGCAAAAATCCGAGCCGCTCCCCAGCTTCTATCGCTGGTCGGGTGAGTATGATGCGGCTGACTTGTTTTGCTTGGAGTGCTTGCACGGCTTTTGCCATAGCTAAATATGTCTTACCAGTACCGGCGGGGCCGATTCCGAAAACCAGCGTGTGGGCATCAATGGCATCAACGTAGCGTTTTTGATTTAGGGTCTTGGGACGTATCGTCTTTCCGCGAGTCGAAAGAATGTCTGCTGTCAAAACTTCAGCGGCACTCACATCTGAGAGTTTCGCCATCGCAATCACACGTTCGACGCTATCTTCGCCCAGCCCTTGCCCGGTGCGAACGATTGTTACCAACTCGGTTAGCACATCGAAGGCAGTACCAACTGCTTCGGCACTTCCTGAAAACGTGACCTCGTTGCCTCGCACATGAATATCGGCATCAAGTTCGCGTTCTAAAATGTGAAGGAATGCATCACGCGAACCTAACACCTGAACCATATTTATCGATGCGGGGACTCTCGCGTGACGAACCGCTACAGCAGCTTCAGTAACTGATTCTGTTGTCAAATGTGTCTCCAACTCAAAGATTATCCCCGTAATAATATCGCGGGCACTCGCCGACTAGTCGTCGTCATCATCGTAAACATCGATGATGTGCATTGCGGCTTCTTCGGCTGACGCTGCTCCCCCGTCGATTCCCACATCGCGTCCCACAACCTCAGTGCTGCCCTTTCCTGGAAAGACATCTTGGGCATCTACCAGTCTTCCGGCACGTTTTTTCCCAACCTCGCGATCTTCGGATGGGTCCAGATTCCAGGGCGTTTCGTCGATTTCGGGTGGCTCGGGCTGCTCCTGCAAAATCCGCTGCTCCAATGTCTCTCCGCGCCGCATTTCTGTGAGCGTGTTGCCAAACCCCTGCGCTGGCGACCAGTTTTCTGGCGCTACGTAGCCCTCATCTAGGATGTCTGCAACCCCGCGATCAAGCAGTGTTTCGGTTGGTTGCAACTGATCTAGTTGCTCTGATCCGTCTGGAATAGCTACGTCATCTTTGCTCATACCGATAGCTTGCCATGCAAAGTAATAAACGCAAGCACCTAAAACGAGATTGTGACCATGTTGAGACCAGGAGTTTGGGTATCAACGTTTTAGATCCGGATTAGAATATTCTCTAGTGCAAGAACGGAGATGAAATGAGCTACGATCAACCCCAAAGTGTGCCAGCACCGAACCAAGAGTATCTGCAATCTGCATCGCCTTTCGAACAGATGAGTTCGCAGGATTTGAAAGTATACGCAGAACAACTCGAGAAACAGATAAACGAGAAAGCTCCCCTAACTAAACCAATGGCTCTGGTCACGATAGTCATCGGAATCGTTTTGGCCGCTGTTCCGATATTAATCATGTTAGCAAGCGGGTATCTGCTGTGGTACATCGCTCTTGTCGGGGTGGTGATTGCGATTTTCGGACTTGTCAGCCTCTTCTCCAAACCTAAGCCGGAAGTTTTACGGCAAGTCGCGGCACTGCAATCCACCTTGGAGCAGGTCAAGCAGCAAATCGCTGTCGCTGAATCCGCCGGAAACTAGCAATATTCGTTGTGCTAACCGATGTTAGAACTCGAATGGCGTGCCCGGATAGCGCGGAACCCACAGTGCTTTAGTCAATTCAGTAACAGTTCCTGGTGCGTGTTCTTGGATTAGTCCAGCATCTGCATAGAGCATCGGCGAAATCCCTCCCAAGTAGATTGATGCCATAATCCGGATGTCGAGACTCAGATCGGGAGCTGCGTCGCTTGCTTCAACGCTCGGGTTTCCATCTGTGACCAACAGCCGCCAACAACCAGCGTTGTCGGGAAATAGCTCGTCTCGCACTTGCAGCACCAGGTCGACGTCGTGACTATAGTTTCGGGCAAGGAGGGCTTTGGGCAGATCGAGTAGCCGCAGATGCAGGCAATCAACTACTGTCATCACTGCTTGCCGTGGGTTGCGTAACAACCCGAATAACGGGTCGTCCAAACGTAATGACCCTGCCTCGCAGGTGGCCATCAGGTCTAAATCGGTCAGCGTTTTCCACAGCATTCTTGTGGTAGCCGGATCAGCGGCGATGACTTGATGTATCCTGACGTGACCAATCGGGTTTCTCCCCTCATCCCAGCGCTTAGTTCGCCGAAAGAGAGCGAAACCACTTGGTTTACCATTGCGTTTTGCTATGGCCAGGCGCAACTTCTCCGGACTATCTTGATGCTGCGGAGGTTCGAAAAAGTGTTTTTCCCAGGTGCCGTCTTGCCCGGGAGCAATCCACGCTGGTCTGGCCAGTTTTTTTCCGACTTGACGATAGATTTCCTGCGTCAACTCCCCAAAGCCAGTCGCATCCATTCGTTCAAGTTCGATCTCGATTTCGTCTTGGCCTGGCACATCCCATAGATCGACTCCGCGCGGCAGTGTGACTTTGAGCACCCGATCAACTTGGCCGTAGCCAAACTTGGTGTAGATCGGAATCTCTGATGCCGTTAGGAGAGAGGCGTATTCATGATTTTCCAGGCTGTGCTGGAAATGAGTCTTAAGTAACGCGCGAAGAATTCCACGCCTGCGATACTGTGGATGCACCCCGACCTGACTCAGTCCACCAACCGGAAGGCTGCCACCGGGAACGGGTAACTTCATCTGGTAAGAACTGGCGAATCCGACTAGCTTGTGGTCTGCATTCTCAGCGCCCCAAGAGCGTCCCCAATCAATGTTGGACTTGGCTCTTTCCGCTCGGTCAGGAAGCAGTGAATCTACCCAGACCCACTGCTCCAAATCAAGATAGTCATTTACCCGATCGACACCCACCGGCGTCACATGCCACTGCAATTTCATAAAAACAGTCTACGACCCTGCGCTACCGCATCGAAGGCAGACAGACACTACTCAACAAGCGAACCTCGAACTCAACCACAATCCAATGAACCAAAGCCCACAAAAATCCGAAGACTCATACACGCCAATAAGGCGAGGAACCTGGTGGGCGACACTGGGTTTGAACCAGTGACCTCTTCCGTGTCAGGGAAGCGCGCTACCGCTGCGCCAGCCGCCCGAGGTCGGGAAGGGATTTGAACCCTCGTAAACGGTTTTGCAGACCGCTGCCTCGCCTCTCGGCCACCCGACCAGGTGAGAGATTTGCAGGTTCATCCACCCAACTCCCGAGCGGACGACGGGATTCGAACCCGCGACCCTCACCTTGGCAAGGTGATGCTCTACCAACTGAGCCACGTCCGCATGCTACGCGACAAGTACCCTAACGCAGTTCGTCAAGTCCAAGCAAGCCGACCGTTTCCAACAGCGAGTACCAACGCCTTGAGGCAACAATCATAGTATTTTCTGATTGTTCAGACCAATGACGGCACCTATTTCTCATATTTTCATTTTATCGATAGCTACGGTCACAATTTGAACATCTAGGGCAAAAACCACCACGGATATGACTTGATGCTTCTTGTTGAGCTAAAGTTTCTCCCTACCGGGCGTATGGCGCAGCGGTAGCGCGCTTCGTTCACACCGAAGAGGTCACTGGTTCAAACCCAGTTACGCCCACTGAGTAAAACCGCAGTTCCTAGCCAGATTTTTTAACGCCACGTACAGCCACCACACGGTTCAGCGAACCGCAACAAAGAGCAGATCGTCGCAGGACTAAGCTAGCCGGTTAGTGAGCGCGTAGCTGAAGATGGAGGACTGAACATGGCTTTACCATTGGTCTTCATTCATGGTTTGGGCTGCGCTTCTTCTATTGACTTTGCCAATGTGGGGCGACTGGTCACAACCGACCGACGCATCATGCTGGTGGATTTGCCTGGCGCGGCAGGCTCACTGGTTTCAGACGAAGATGATGTTTCCATAAGCTCAATGGCGGCTTTCGTGGCAGACCGGCTGAGTTTCGACGATGTATCGCAGGCAGTGTTCTTTGGACACAGCATGGGTGGCGCTGTGGTGCTGAGCCTAGCCGCGAAACGACCCGAAATGGTCGCTGGAATTGTCTTGGCCGAAGCGAACCTCGATCCAGGCGGAGGACTGTGGAGCAAGCACATTGCAGACATGAGCGAAACAGACTTTGTTGCCTTCGGCCACAAAGAGCTAATCGCGCAGCAGCGGCAGCAATGCTCGACCTGGGCAGACACAGTAGCCTTAACTTCACCACTGGCGATGCACCGCCAAGCCACGTCGCTGGTTGAAGGCACCACCTGGACATGGCGCCAGAGCCTGTACAACATGCAATGTCCGAGGTTTTTCATATTCGGCGCGCAATCTGTGCCCGATCCCGATACCGAAGAATTGCCAAGGCACGGTATCTCGGTGCTGACGCTCGAACATGCCGGTCACAATATGGCCTACGAAAACCCAAATGGCCTAGCCAACGTGATATCAGACTGCCTTTGCACAATGCCATGACGGGTTTTGCTCACGTCATAGTTCATGAGCACCCTAAACACCAACATCTCAACTGCATGAATGTTACGCCAGCCAATCAGTAACGGACTCAACCGCGTGCCGCCGCAATGATGATTTCAGCCAAAGCACTAGGGGCTGACCACATCGGCCAATGCCCA
The DNA here is from genome assembly GCA_009778535.1 of Propionibacteriaceae bacterium. Classification (GTDB taxonomy): domain Bacteria; phylum Actinomycetota; class Actinomycetes; order Propionibacteriales; family Propionibacteriaceae; genus Propionicimonas. Next base: position 16,876 of record WRJP01000020.1, read on the forward strand.
GTCGGTAAATCGACGTAGCGGACATCAGTGAGGTCTGCTAACGGCGCGAACATACCAGGTTCAGCCGCCATGGCACGCACGACTGCGCCCGGAGCAGAACAACACACGATGGTCGCCGGTATCTGGTTACGCGCCAGGTTGTACAGCCGGACGGGTTCAACCAGCACTCCACCAGGATGCGGAACCGCACGGTCTTGGAAACGTTGCAACTGCTCTGGAGTCAACCCTGCCAAGCTCGCACCGCCAGCTTCAAGCTCTGCCCAGGTCGGTAACGGCACCTCAACCGTGGACGGGTCAAGGTCACCACGAGCGATCGCCTGGTCGGCGACAGGCCCGCTGTCAACGTACACGACATGGCTAATCATTTCCGCAAGCTGATCGCAGGCGGCGCTGGCGAGCGCTCCCGCACCACTGTGCGCAACGAACACTACCTGTCCTGGCGCGCAGCGAACCGCGTCCGTCAGTGCAGCAACATGGTCGGCCAGCCGGATGCCCTCTCG